>JBEKCQ010000001.1:0-80435 GCA_050014795.1 Terriglobia bacterium
AATGACTCCCACCAAGAGGCCTACAAAAAGCGGCCCGTGAGTCGGGAGAGTGCCGCTGGTCGTGGGCACTTTCTTTTTAGCGGCCAGGCTGCCGGCGACAGCTAGGGTCGGCAAGATGAACCCGAAACGTCCAATCAGCATGGCCAGACCAAGGGTCAGGTTGTACCAGGGCGTATTGACGTTGATCCCCGCAAAGGCGCTGCCATTGTTTTCTGCTGTGCTCGAATACGCGTACAGGATCTCACTGAAACCATGCGGGCCGGAGTTGTTGAGGTTGGCGATGGCCGGCCCGGCGGAGTTCCAGTAGCCGCTCTTTGCGAACTGAGCCACCGTGCTCATCGCCGTCAACACCAGGATGACAAAAGCCGTCGCAATGACTGCCACCATGGCCATCTTGACTTCCTTCTGCTCGATTTTCTTCCCCAGATACTCGGGCGTTCTGCCCACCATGAGTCCGGCAATGAAAACTCCGACAATGGCGTACAGCAGAATGCCGTACAAGCCCGAACCTGTCCCGCCAAAGATGACCTCGTCAGTCTGCAGGTTGAACATCGGCACAAGGCCGCCGAGGGGCGTGAAGCTATCGTGCATGCTGTTCACGGCCCCGCAGCTTGCGTTGGTGGTGGTGACAGCAAAGAGCGCGGAACCGGGAATACCCAAGCGCACTTCCTTGCCTTCCATGTTGCCGCCGGGTTGTGTTCGAGTAGCCGCGGTCTCCACGCCTAAACGGGCAAGCATCGGATTTCCTGCCTGCTCGGAGGGATAGCAGACAAAGACTCCGGCAAAGAAGAGCACCGCCATGGCGGCAAAGAGCGCCCAACCTTGACGCGTATCGCCCACCATCTTTCCGAACGTATAGGTCATGCCCGATGAGATGATGAGAAGGGCCAGGATCTCAGTCAAATTCGTGAGAGGAGTCGGGTTCTCAAAGGGATGCGCCGAGTTGGTGTTGAAGAAGCCGCCGCCGTTGGTGCCGAGCATTTTGATGGCTTCCTGCGAAGCCACCGGCCCGACCGCAATGGTTTGCGTGGCTCCTTCAACCGTGGTCGCCTTCGCGTAAGGTTTCAGAGTCTGGGGAACTCCCCTGAAGCACAGAAACAACGCAAAAACAAAAGCGAGCGGCAGGAGCACATAAACGGTGGCTCTCGTCAAGTCCACCCAGAAATTGCCGATGCTATTCGCCTGCCGGCGCGCGAAACCACGAATGAGCGCGATCGCCACGGCGATCCCGGCAGCGGCTGAGACGAAATTCTGCACGGTCAACCCTGCCATTTGCACAAAGTAACTGAGCGTAGTCTCCCCGCCGTATGCCTGCCAGTTGGTGTTGGTCATAAAGCTTACGGCAGTGTTGAAGGCGAGGTCCGGCGTCATCGCGGTGGCGTTGCCGGGAGCATGGCCGGTGCTGAATCCCACAGGGTTAAGAAGCAGGACGCCCTGCAAGCGTTGAATGACGTACACAAACAGGAAGCTGACCAGACTGAAGGCGAGAACCGACGCCGCATACTGCGTCCAGCGCTGCTCACTGTCCTCGCGAATGCCACATAGGCGGTAGATGAGACGTTCCAAGGGGCGCAGCACCGGATGCAGGAAGGTGCGCTTGCCCTCGAACAGATTCGCCATGAAGAGGCCTAGGGGTTTGGTGAGCGCCAGGAGCACCAGAAAAAACACAAGAATGTACAAAACACCACTTGCGGTCATGACTCCTCCTCAGAAGCGCTCGGGGCGCAGCAGGGCGTACACCAGATAGCCGAAGAGAATCAACGCCGTAATGCCCGCGATGATGTAGTCCATACGTTGGGCCTCCTACAGCCGCTCACAGGCCTTGGTAAAGGCCCAGCAACCCACAAAAAACAGGATAGCGACAAAGATGTAAAACAAGTCCAACATGGCTCCTCACTCAGAATTCACAAAAATCACTTCGTGCCCTTCCTTCCTCAACAGCCTTGCCCACCGTTGCTCTTTCGTCAGCCACCAGCGCTTCTTGCCCGCAACAACAATCACTGAATGCGGAGGGAAAAGCTCGCGCAAAGTCCAGCGTGGTTCCCTGCAAAGATAGATCCGTGCCGTGAACTCCGTCGGCGACTCGCGCGCCAAGGACCGGATTTGTTCCTCGAGGAAATCTGTGGGAACCACAGGCTTTTCGAGAGGCAGCGTGTACGGGACGGCATACAACATGAGGACCTTGGGCCGCGCGCCCAGGTTCGCACTCAGTCGCGAAGCCATCCTCAGCGCGGCCACGGTCCCGGCGTGCGTCGTGAAAAGGACCGTAACTTCCTGCCCTCCGCCGTCCTTCTCACCCGGCGGGGGCCCGCTGGTATCAGTTTCGGCGGCGGTCTTTGTGGTGGTCAGAGTGTACATGGCAATCACCTAACCTAAAGGTAGGTCACGCCACATAAGGAAGGCATAAAGAGGGGCTAAGGATTTTGTTAGTCTGGCTGGGGAAACTGGAAGCGGTAGCCAACCCAAGGTTCGGTGAGCAGATACTTGGGTTTGGAAGGCTGGGGTTCAATCTTCTTCCGTAGTTGGTTGATAAAGACCCTGAGGTACTCCAGTTCGTCGCCGTAGTCTGGCCCCCACACGGCCTGGAGCAATTCCCGATGCGGAATCGCCTTATTCGGGTGGGTGACAAAGTAGCGGAGCAGGTCAAATTCCTTCGGCGTCAGGCGAACCTCGCGACCGTGGCGTTTCACTTGGCGAGACTCGAAGTCAATCTCAACATCGTCCAGGTTGATTCGCGGCGGTTCCAATCCGGTCAACGGCATGCGGCGTAGGGCGGCCCGAATGCGCGCCAGCAGTTCCGGCGTGCTGAAGGGCTTCGTCACATAATCGTCGGCGCCCGCGTCCAGAGCTTCAATCTTGTCATTCTCCGCGCTGCGCACCGTGAGCATGATGATCGCCAGCTCCACGCCGTGTCGTTCCTGTCGGATGGTCCGGCAGGTCTCGACCCCGCCCATGCCGGGCATATTGATGTCCAGCAACACCAAGTCATACCTGCCTGCCCGCAACTTCTCCAGCGCCTCCTCGCCGCTCCGGGCATCGTCCACTTCGTAGCCGCGAGCCGCCAGGGTGGTTCGCATCACCCGACGGATCTGCGGCTCGTCATCCACTGCCAGAATGCGGCTGGCGCTCACGCGGCCCTCTCCTCCGAAACGCAAGGTACGGAGATGCAGAACTTCGAGCCCTGCCCGGGGACACTCTCCACCCAAATCTCCCCGCCGTGCGCCCGCACGATTTCCAGGGAAATGGCGAGTCCCATCCCCGAGCCCGTCACATGCCGATGGGTATCGGTGCGGCGGTAGAACTTCTGGAAAATTCGCGACTGTTCCCGCTCCGGGATGCCCGGCCCCTGATCGCTGACGCTGATGATGACACTGCCTTCACCTTTTTCCGCGCCGATGGCAATCGGAGATCCCGGCGGGGAATACTTCACGGCATTATCGAGCAACTGTCGGATAGCCAAACCCATCAATTCCTCGTCGGCGATGATCAGCGGCATGTCGTCGGCGATGCTCACGCGGATGCTCCTACCTTCGAGGACAGACTTCATCTGCTGAAGGATCCCCTGAATCAGGCTCGCCACGGAACACAGAGCGGCGTTCAACTTAACTTTCCCGGCCTCGATGCGGGCCATCTGGATGGCTTCCGTCACCAGCCTGCCCAGCCGGTCTGCCTCCTCGTCCACAACCGTCAGCAGCTCGCGCTGCTCGTCCTGATTTGGTGTGGGAGTGGAGAGGAGGGCGGTGGCCGCAGCCTTGATGGAGGTGAGGGGCGTTTTGAATTCGTGCGCGATGGAGTCGAGCAGGGTGGATTTCAATTCTTCGCTTTGCCGGGCGGCTTCCGCCCGATTGGCCGCCTCTTGGCTGCGCACCTTTTCCAGGGCGATCGCCACCAGATTGGAGAGAGCCTGTAATGCTGTGTCGGACAAGGCACCGCCCCGAACCGCGAGGCTCCCGATGACGTGGCCACCCAGGCGGACGGGGATCACCACCGTTCGGTTCGGCTCATCGGTGAGCACGGTTCCCAGCGAGGCCGCTTGCTTCAATTGGTCATCGGGGGCCGGCAACTCCTCCTTTCCCGAGCGGTGGACCTGGTCAGTACTGGAATCATAGAGGGCCAAAGCGGAAAACCCGAAAATCTCTTGAATTCGGTGCGCGATCTGGGCGGCGGGCGTTTGGCTAGTATCGGTCAACAGGATGGCGCGGCTCAAGGCGTATAGACTCTCCAACTCCTCCTGCCGGTGGAGCGCCTCCCGAGTCCGCTGCCTGGCCCACGCCGAAAGCTGGCTGGCGACGGTCGAAGTCACCAGAAAGGCGAACAGCGCGACCCAGTTCTGAGGATCAGCGATGTGAAAGGTGCCGACGGGGGGTAAGAAGAAGAAGTTGAAACAGACCACGGCGCCTAACGAGGCTGTCAAGGCCTCCCAAAAACCCCAACCCGTAGCGATGACCAAGATGGTGACCAGATAAGCGAAGGCGACAGTGGTGGCGTTGACGGGAATGAGGCGGAAACATAGGAAGGTGATTGCGGCGATGAGGGCTAGGACGGCAATCAGGCGAAGGGCAGTAAGACCAATTCGCGAGGAGAGGATTTCATGCCCAGCCGGCGCTCGAGCGAATTCCGAACTCGGGAAAGACACCACCAGCAGGAAGCATAACCGAGTTCGGAGCGATTTTCATCCGCCACGCGCGCCCGGCGAAGCCCGCAGCATCCCTCCCCACTTCATCGGCGCCCAGCCGCAGTCCCCGACAACTGGCGCGGGCAGGAGAGAGTGACCAGCCGCTAGCTGGTCACTCGTCACTGGGGGGCGGGCTCTTTCGGTTTGCGACGCGCGGCGGTCTTGCGCGGGCCGCTCTTGCCGGAGGCTTTCGCCGCGCGCGGCTTGCGCGCCTTGCGTTCGGCGGCAGGCGGAGCCGGCGCGGCCTCTTCGACCACGAGGGACGGAACCTGCTCCGCAGGAACCGCTTCGACGGCGGTTTCTTCCGCAGCCGGCGCGGGTTCCTCCCAGCTCACATTGACCTCAACCGGGACAAAATCGGTTGCGGGGGCTTCCACTGCCGGTACCGCCGCGGCCACCGGTGTCGGAGCCGGGGCGCCTTCAGCCACCACCGTGACGGGGAAGATGCGCCAGACGCCCTTGTGGTCGCGGTGCAGCCTCAACCACCCTTCGCGCTGCGCCTGGTGGAGCAGGTCGAGGATGCCGCGAAAGCCGTGACGTCGGGCGTCGAGTTCCTTCCCCGCAGCGCGCAGCATCTGGCTGACCTGGCGCAAGTAGAGAGGACGGCCGGGAGCCTTCTGCCCGGTGTCCGCCATGGCCTGCTTGAGCGCTCCCAAGGCCTCCGCGCTCGTCATGCCGGGTGGCGGCGCGCTGGGTGGCACAGGCTCTCCCGGAGCTTCCGGCGGCGCGGCTTCCTCGGCTTTTTCGGCCTCCCCCTCTGTCGTCACCACTTGGGCCGCGGCGGTCGTCTCCACTTCTCCGTCGGCGGGTTCCACCAGGAAACCGCGCTCCGTCTTGCGTAGGTGTACCAGTCGGGCACGCTCCATCTTCTGCATGAACTCGAGGAACGATCCCGCGCCAAAGTCGCGCTCGCTGAACGTCGGGTCGAGTTGGAGCAGCGTGCTCTTCAGCAAGCCGACCTGGGGCGCGACTTCGCGTTCCGCCAGGATCTTGAGCGCGCGCTCCACGTTGGGCAGCGCGGTGGCCAAGGGCCGACTGTCGGGGACGGCGCGGGGACGGGCTCGCGACGCCCGCGGGGCGCGGGCACCCTCCTCAGCCTTGAGCAGATTCTCGTAGCTGATGAATTCGTGACAGTTCCGTTGCAGGATGTTGCTGGTGAAGGCTCGGCCACCGACCACAAACACGCGCTTGTCGTATTGCTTCAGCTTTTCAACCAGGGTGATGAAGTCGCTGTCACCACCCACGATGGCGAAGGCGTTGATGTGGGGGCGGTTGAAGGCCATCTCCAGCGCGTCGAGCGCCAGGTTGATGTCGGCGCCGTTCTTGTCGCCGCGCGGGGTAAGGTTGCGTTGCACCATCTGGACAGCGTGCGCCGTCATCTGACGGCTCTGCTCGCCGGCGCGCGGCCAGTCGCCGTAGGCCACCTTGGTGACGACTTCCCCCCGCTCTTTCAACGCCTCGAGCACCAGCGAGACGTCGAATTCCTTCCCCAGCGTGTCCTTCACGCCGATCTGCACGTTGTCGTAATCAATAAAGACGGCCAGCTTCAGCCGCTCCTCTGCCATAAATCCTTCTTCCTCCCGGGCCCACGTGGCCACGGGACTTGCCTGGTTTTGCCGAGGGAGAATCCCTCTTTGCTGATGATACTCCTGAAAGGCCCCAGGCGAAATGATGTAGAGACGTTCTGGTGGGCTTTCGCGTGGTCGATTCCTACCACGTACGTGGTCAATTCCTACCACGAGGCTGCCACCCCCGGGGTACGCAGGGCAGAGCAGCCGCGGTCCAAAGGCTCTGGCCTGAAGGCCGCCGCTATGCGAGGTACTTCAAGCTCAAGTCGATAAGTTTCTGCGTGCCGGCGTAAGGTTCCTCGCGACCTTCCCATTCCATGGAGAAATACCCACGAAAACCGCTGGCCTTGGCGATTTCAAAGCATTTTGCCACGTCCACGGTGAAGAGCTTGTTGCCACCCACCTCGGAGTCCTTCACGTGGGCGATGTTGTAAGCGCGCTTGAACATCGCTTCCAGGGCGCGATTGTTGAACTCCTGATCGTGGGTGAGCATGGAATTGCAGAAGTCAGGCAAGGCGTGGAGGTAAGGGTTGTTCACCTTATCGAGGACTTCCACGATGAAGAACGGATCCTCGGTGAAGTTGTCGTCATTCTCCAGATTCGCGACGACCTTTTTCTGGGCGGCGTGGTCGGCGACCAGCTTCAGGCTCTCTACGGTGCGGCCCACGTCGGGCTTCAAGTTGCGCGCCGCAGCGATGTGCAGGCGCACGCTGGGCGAGTCCAGCGCCGCCGCAATCTCGATCCACTTCTTGCTGGTCTCGACCGCCTTCTGACGTTTGGCGGCGTCGAGATCGTAGTAACTCTCCTGCGCGTCCACGGGAACGTCGATGATGCGTGCCCCGGCCTTCTCTGTGGCCTCGCGCAGTTCGTGGATGTATGCCAGGTCCGTGGAGCGGAAGTGCTGGTCCAAGGGCTCGATGTTGCGCACGCCGAACTTCTTTACCACGATCGCCCCAAACTCCTTCAGGTCCCAGCCTGGCAGTTTGGGATTGCGCGCCCACTTGTTGCCGGGGGCTTCGATGAACATGCGGAAGGGCCAACTGGCCACCACCAGGCGGTCGCGCGGCGCGGTGGGGAATTGCAGGTTGGGCTCGGAAGAGAACAGGTTTGGACCCCAGCCGAGCACTGTCGCTCCGGCGGCCAAAGCTGAAGAATGCTTCAGGAAATCACGGCGAGAGTATCTGTCCATGGGCATGACCTCACAAGATTACTCGGCAACCGAGATAGGTCATTCCACCCACCCCTCGGCTGCGCAGTGATAGAATCGGCTGCCCGATGCAGGACGTCAACAGGAAAATGCTTGATGCGCGCCAGGAGACGTTCCACCGGAACGTCTCTACAGGGGGAGGCGAAATGGCCGAAGTGATCCGGGTAGGCATTGTTGGGGCGCGGTTTGCCGCGCGCTTTCACTGGGAAGGCTACCGGCGGGTGTACGGTGTGCCGGTGCAGGTGGTGGGCGTGACGTCCAAGTCGCCGGCGTCGCGCCAGGCGTTTGCCAGCGAGCATGGCGTCGAAGCCTTCGAACGGTTCGAACAGCTCTGTGACGCTTGCGACGTGATTGACCTCTGCGCTCCGGGCGCCGCACACGAACCGCTGGCCGTCGAAGCGTTGCGGCGTGGAAAGCACGTCATTATCGAAAAGCCCTTCACCGGCTTTTACGGCTCGGGACGCGAGGACTTCCGCGGCAACTCATTCCCCAAGGAGCTCATGCTCCGTCAGGCCATGGCTAGTTGCGACCGCCTCCTCGCTGCGGCGGCCGAGTCGGGAAGGAAGATTTGCTACGCGGAGAATTGGGTCTATGCCCCGGCCGTGGCGAAGGAGCGCGAGATTCTGGCGAAAAGCGGCGGCCAGATCCTGTGGATCATCGGCGACGAATCCCACAGCGGCTCGCATTCACCCTACTACGGCCTGTGGAGGTTCTCGGGCGGCGGGTCGCTGGTGGGCAAGGGATGTCATCCACTGAGCGCCGCCTTGCATCTGAAGCGCGTGGAGGGCGAAGCGCGCGACGGCCAGCCGATTCGTCCGGCTACCGTCTCGGCCCGCACGCACGAAATCACCCGGCTGAAGAGCTATCACGATGCGGCCTTCCTGCGCACTACCTACGACGATGTGGAAGATTACGGCCAGATGCACATCACCTTCGACGACGGCATGGTGGCGGACATCTTCTCCTCTGAGTTGGCACTAGGCGGCGTCCACAATTGGCTGGAGGTGTTCGCCAACAACCACCGCACGCGCTGCAACCTGAATCCCACGGACGCGCTCGAAACCTACAACCCGCGGGAGGATTTGCTGAAAGACGTGTACCTGACCGAGAAGCTCGGGACCAAGCAGGGTTGGAGTCACCCCGCGCCCGACGAGGATTGGCAGCACGGCTACCCGCAGGAGTTCCAGGACTTCATGGAAAGCATCTCCCAGAACCGCGAGCCGCTCTCGGGCGCCGAACTCGCCCGCGATACGATTGCGGTTCTTTACAGCGCTTACCTGTCTGCCGAGCGGCGGGGCGCGGAGGTGGAGATACCTCTGTAGCCGCGGGTCCATTTCGCGAAGGGCCGTGGTGTGTAGGCAGCCGCGGAAGCCCGTGGCACAGGAGGGTGCGGTGGCTAAAGCGCCCGGCCACGGCGAATTCCCGCCCCCGCGACTCGTCCACCGTGAGATTAATATATAAGCGGTAAACCTACCTTGGCTTTATTCTAATCTTGACATCCTGCCGCGCTTGGCCTGTGCTACAATCCGGCCTAGGCGAGGGTCTTCGGTTTGCGGCTGGGCTGGCTCACAATCCAGCGTGCCGGTACGATGCCGAGGAGTCGCTGAACGGGGGCCATGCATTTCGAGTGGATGGCATTTGGCCAGTACAGGAGGAACGGGACATGCGAACTGACCATCGAGGGTTCTCGCTCATCGAGTTGCTGATTGTGGTGGCGATCATCTTGATTATCGCGGCGATCGCGATTCCGAACCTGTTGCGGAGCCGCATCGCAGCCAATCAAGCCTCTGCCATCTCGAGTTGCCGCGTCATCAACACGGCGGAAGTCACCTATGCTTCGAGCTACGGCGCCGGCTTCTCGAGCACTCTCCTCCAGCTCGGTCCTCCGGCGAGCGGTGTGGTGGGTGAGTCGGCGGCAGGGCTACTCGACAGTGTACTCGCGTCGGGCGTGAAGAGTGGCTACTCCTTCGCTTACGTGCCGGGGATCCCCGACTCCCGGGGATTCTACAACGGCTACGCCGTGAACGGCAATCCTACGCAGGTGGGGGTGACGGGCACGACTTACTACTTCACGGACCAGACTTACGTCATCCGCGCGAACTCAACGGGCCCGGCCTCGGTGTCCGACTCGCCGGTGGCCAACTAACGCGGTCAGCGTGGCGCGAGCTTGACCACCCAGATTTCACCCGCGGCCAGGGTCTTCTGCAACAGAGCCTTGCCTGCGCTCATCCGCACCGATACATCGCGATCGCTTTCCAGATTCCGCGCACTTACGGCCGGCCAAGGCAGACGAACTGAGATGGCGGCCTGGGCCGGGGTGTGGGCGTGGTTGAAAGCGAACAAGAACTGAACGCGGTCGCTCGTCAGGCGCCGCACTTCAACTTCGGAGGTTCCCAAGCCGGAGACTTCCACCTCCGGCGAGACTCCGGCAGAACGCGCCAGAGCCAGCAACAGCCGCTTCGTTGAAGCCTTGAGCTGGCGCTGATAAGCTAGCGCCGGAAACGAACCCACCAAAATCGCTCTCCCCTTTCCGAATGTGTGTTCGACAATTGCGGGCTCGCCATTGGCGAATTTCGCCAGCACGCGCCCGCTCGGCAGCGGCTCGAGGTCTTCCTCAAAGGCCTCAGCGACGATGGCGGCGCCGGGCGCCAGACCGGGAAGATCCGCTGCCGGCGCGACGAGCATTCTGGCCTTCTCGACCGGCCGGATAAGTTTTTCCTTCGCCCCGAAGACCTCGTCCAGCCCGAAGCCGGGAACACGGTCACTGGAGAAGCCGCGCTCGTCGTTCCACGCCAGGCGGGCTTCCGCCACTGCCGTGCCGCCGTTCTCGATGTAGCGCGTCACGCCCTCGGCAACGTCCTTTGAGAGCATCACCGGATAGGGGAGAAAGAGAACTTTGTATTGCCCCAGCCTGTCTCGGGTGACGTCGTAGGGATGAACGAAATCCACGGGGATCTGCTCCTCGAAGAAGGCGCGGTGCAGGCCCATCAGGGAATCGCGCTCCGCGTTGCCGAGCTTGGAAAGCGAGGACTGTGCTCCTCCCACCATGTAGGAAAGCCGGTTGAAGAGTACCGCCACCTGGGCGGCGGCGGGCGTGGCCTGCCGGATCTCCGCGGCGTTGCGCGCGATGGTCTGCGCAACCCGGCCCGCGGCGCGGGCGCGGTCGGTCAATGTTCCGTCCAAATTGATGAGCCCGTAGCCGTTGGACTCGTACCCGGAGCTCATGGGATACCAGGCATAGACGGAGATCTGCCGCGCGCCGTGCGACAGCACTTTCCACAGCCAGAACTCCAGGTCGTGCGCGACCACGGGGTCCGCGATGCGCATACCGGTGACACCCTGGCCCGCCTGGAGTTCGCCAATCCAGAAGCCTTTGCCGTAGCTCCTTCCCGCCGAGCGCGTGAAGTCCAGACCGGCGGCGATCATGGTGTAAGGCCAGGGACGCGTCGAGGCCGCGTGCTTGGGGTAAAGCGAGGTGCCAAAGAAGTCGGCCGTCGAGGCCATCTTCCAATCGTCGGGTTCGCCGTAGCCGTCTGTGGGCCACGTGAACAGCCCAGGCACCGCGGCGTGGCTGGTGATGGGGTGCGTGGAGTCCGTGCTGCGAATGGAATCCACGCGCGTCTTGAGGTCGCCCGCGAGCTTGTCGTCGATGAAGGCTCGCCAGTCGAGGTAGTCCGTGTAGGAAAGGATGGTGGACCCGCGCGGGGGTTCAATTTGTTCCCAGCGCTCGAACCCGCGATACCACGCAGCGTTCAGCGCCTCGAGCGTCGCGTATCTTGCTTTCAGCCACTCGCGGAAACGCGCCTGGCTCGACGGGCAAAAGCAAAACTCAGGATTCGAGAGATAGGGAAACTCGGCCCAATTGATGACGTGCGGCTCGCTCCAAACGTCCCAGCCGTAAAGGGCCGGCGAGCGGTTGGCGCGCGCGGAGAGCGCCTGAAGGAACTGCACGATTTCCGCGCGCACGCCAGGATGGTCAATGCAGAATCCGGGCGAGGCCTGCGACTTGATCACCGCGCCGCTCCGGTCCACAAACTGCGCGTCGGGATAACGTTCGCCCACCCAGTCCGGCGCGGAGTCGAGATAGAGCTGCACCACGACGCGCAGGCCGCGCGCTTCCGCCAACCGCAGCAGCAGCTCAAGATTATCGAACCGGAACTCCCCGGGTTTCGGCTCCGCCGTAGCCCAGTCCACCCAGCACTTGACGGTGTTAAAGCCCACCGCCTTGATCTGGTCGAGGTCTTTGCCCCAACGCTCGGCGCTGGTCGCATCTACTTTCTCCAGCATCGGCGCGCGCGCCTTCCCGCCGCCATACCAGACGGCCACCGGGAAAAAGTCGGGGCTTTCTTCTCGCGCAGTTCCAAGGATCGCGAACACCAAGCCCAGGGAGACCACGAGGGTAAAGCCAAGTAAGGACATGCACTTCCGAATTCGGGCTCTGGCCACGGGATATTTCCTCCTCCAAGATTCTCGACGGGTTCGTGCCGGCGCAAGCCAGGTCCTGGCTCACAGGCCCGCAGGGCATCATAAACAAGGCAAGTGACTATCGCAACGGCGGCGAGGCCAAACGGTCACGAAGAGAGATCGAAATTCCGGGCAATGCAAAGCGAAATGACCTCCTCGGCCCCCTCAGGGTGGGGCTCATAGCGAAGGGCTTACGCGTGTGCTACTATTGCTCCAATCATGGCTCGGTTTCTTCGTGCGGTCTGCGCCTTACTCTCTGGTTTCACTCTAATCAGTTGTCTGCCCACAGAATCCCTGAAGGTTGAGTTCCCTCAGCATCTGAAAGTCCCGCGCATCGTCGTCGGGCAGGACACTTTCAAGAAGTCCGTTTTCTTCGAGCAAGCTAGTTTGGGCCCGATTACTGACATTCGCTACAGCCAATTCACCAACAGACGCGAGCCGGCTCTCGTCATCGTAGGCGGCTTGGGCGCCACGTTCCTGGGGGAGGACCGGCAGGCGACGAGGACAGTCCATTTCCAGAGGCAGCTCTCCGAGCGGGTCGCCTTGGTTCATGTGAAGGCGGACACGGCACCCTGGTTCCTGGGTCAAAGCATGCGCAGCGTAGTTCTGTATGATCAGACTGGAGCGGTCCGTTGGACCTACAGCAGCTTCTGGGGCATTGATGATGCAGCGGCGGGCGACGTCAACGGGGACGGGGTGGCGGAAGTCGCGGTCGGACTAAATGGGTTTGGAGGATTGCGCCTGCTGAATGCGGATGGTCACCAATTATGGGGTAGGTACGGCGACGGGAACATCTGGCATGTCGAGATACTGCCAGCCGACGGAGCTAATCCTGCGAGGATCTTCCACACCGAGGCCGGTGGCGAACTGAAGGTTCGCGATGCGAGGGGTGAGGTAATTGCCCGTCACCGGCCGGACTTCTATGTTTCTCACTTTTCCCTAACCCGATGGGGCGACGAGCTCCAGGCAGGCCATTTTGTGTCTGTTGGGGACGGCTACATCCTCGTGTACGATCTGAACGGACAACAGACACAACGGCTCGATGCACCAGGTTGCGACAGACTGGGCGACGCGGTCGGGACGCCCGTTCGCTTTGCGGCCGGCGGCACGCATTACGCCACGCTTGTTGATTACAGCCTCTGGAACCGAGCGCTTCTCCTTGTGCACGACCCAACCGGCAGGTTGATTTACGAGGAAGTCCTGCCAGAACGCTGCGCAGCGCTAGGAACCATCTCGGCTGGGGATGGAGAAGAACTGCTGGCAGGTTGCACAGGAACAGTATGGGAATACTCGGTGGTTTCAGCAGCCCAGAGAGGCAAAGCGGGCCGAGGAAAGCGTCGGTGACAGTTCAAGGTCACACCGCCCTCGCCTCTGGGAGGGCACACGCGACCATTGGAATTCCGTTCTCAATCGCGTACAGCAGCCACTAGTCAGGCAGAGCGCTGGCCAGCGCCTCGAGTTCCGGTTCGCCAGGACCGAGCGGCAGCTTGACCTTGCCGCGCTGGACGGCCGAGCGGCAAATGGCCATCATGATTTCGAAGCCCTTGTACGCCTGCTCGCCGTTGCAGGGATGGACCTTCGCCGGGTCATCCAACCAATCGGCGATTTCCTGGATGTAGGGCGGCATGTCGTGCGCGTAATCCATGTTGCCCGTGCCGGAAATCACGCCCTGGGAGCTGCGCGTAATGGCGCGCCAGCCGCCGCCGGTGAGCACTTCAGCAAAGCCTTCGGTCCCCTGCGCGCCGATGCGGCACTTGCGCCACCAGGCCTCGACCTCCGGCACGTCGGGCGCGCCGTCCCCGCTTTCCACGATGCCCCGCACCCCGTTCGCGTACTGGACAAATCCCGCCACATAGTCGGGCGAGGGGTGATTGTCCGCGAGTTTTCCCTTTCCTGAAGCCTGGCCTACTACCCATTCGGCTTCGGCGTAGTCGTTGAACCAGCGGGTGTATTCGATCAGGTGGGTGATCATGTGCAGCATCCAGCCTGTCGCGGTTCCATACACCGTATGCACGCGGCCGATGGCGCCGCTGGCGATGATCTCTTTGACCTTCTTGTAGTGCTCGCCGTAGCGGTGCTGATGGCTCACCACGGTTTTGACGTGGGCCTCGCGCACCAGCTTCATGATCTTCAGCGCTTCGTTGGTGGACGTGGCGATGGGCTTTTCATACGCAATGAGCTTGGCGCCCGCTTCCACGCCCAGACGGATCATCGGCAGCCGCAGATTGGGCAAAGTGCAGAAGCAGAAGATGTCGGGGCGAGTCTTCTTGAGGAGCGACGCCGCGTCGAAGCTGGTTTCGGGATTGCCGAATTGCTTGGCAGCCGCTTCCACGCGGGCCGCATCAATGTCGCACACGCCGACGAGCTGAAAGCGCGGGTTCTTGAAGAACTCGGTAGCATGATGCATGCCGCGTTTGCCGCAGCCGGCGACGACTACCGTATATGTCTTGGCGGGGCTCATGGGTGATAACTCCCTCTCGCAGGATTCAGGCTGGGGAACCCGGCAGGGTCTTTTCTCCAACCCTGCCGGGTCTCGTGAAGAGAACAGCCGCAGACCTGAAAGACAAGCCTGCGCTACACCTACTTACCGCGCGCCTTGTCCCAGGCCCGGATGGCTTCGATCGTGTGTTTCACCTCTTCGCTGGTCAGTTCCGGATACATGGGCAGCGACAGGACGCGGGCTGCGGACTTTTCCGTGTGCTGGAGCGAGCCGGAGATGCGGGCGTCGCGGCCCCACGGGTACCCCTCCTGCTGATGGATGGCGATGGGATAGTGGGTGAGGGCGGTAATGCCCCGGGCCTGAAGATAGGCTTGCAATCCATCCCGGTCGTCCGTCTCCACGACGTAAAGGTGATAGATGTGCCGGTAGCCGGGCAGGGCCGTGGGCAACGTCAGGGACGTGCCCGCCAGACCTGCGTCATATTCTTTCGCGCGCGCCCGGCGCAGATCATTCCACTCGTCCAGATGCCTGAGCTTGACGCTTAACACCGCGCCGTGGAGTTCGTCCAGCCGACTGTTGTAGCCGATGCTGTGGTGAGACCGCTTGAGCGAGCCGTGACCCCGCAACTTGCGAACCTGGGTGGCGAGATCAGAGTCGTTGGTGACGACGGCCCCGCCGTCGCCGAAGCAGCCGAGGTTCTTCTGAATGATGAAGCTGGTGGCGACCGCGTCGCCGAACTCACCGATGGCAAAGTCGTCCCCGCGGGCCCCGAGCGCCTGGGCGTTGTCTTCCAGGATGCGAAGCTTGTGTGCCTTCGCGATGGCCGCTACTTGCCGCATCTTGGCCGCTTGGCCATAGAGGTGCACCGGAATGATAGCTTTGGTGCGGGGGCTAATGGCTGCCTCAATCAGGTTCACATCAAGGTTGCAGGTCTTGGGGTCGATATCCACGAAGACCGGCGTGGCTCCCGCCAGCCAGATGGCCTCGGCAGTGGCAAAGAAGGTGTTCGAGGTAGTAATGACCTCGTCGCCCGGTCCGATGCCCCAGGCAATCAGGACTAGCCAGAGCGCATCCGTGCCGGAGTTGACCCCCACTGTCTCCTTCGCATGGCAGTAAACCGCGAGTTCCTGCTCGAATTGCTTCACTCTGGGGCCGAGCACGTAGGTGCCGCTTTCCAGGACTCCGTGAATGGCTCCGTCAATTTCTTTTTGTAGGTTGTGATACTGTCGTACGTGGCCGTAGAAGCCGACTTTCAACTCCGCCATATAAAGCCTCCAAATGCAGGGATTGCGTAACCTGTCAGATTAATCGGAAACCCCCTATCCCGCAAGAAATTTCGTTGGCGATCCTCGCCCGTTTGCTGCCGCTGGCTACCGGCAGGTGTGCCTTGGACCGCCTCCATCACCTCACCGGGCAAGGGCAGCCGGGAACCTGGGCGCCAAGGGCCTCCGCCCTCGCTAGCGTATCCAGATAGTCCTACCCGCCGGGGACCGGACTCCCCCAGGCGCTAGGCGAGCGCGGATGAGGCGGGCACGATCTGTGCACCCCCGTGCGCCCGGGCCCCGAGGTGAGCGGCCGTCCGGAGGAGGAACCGACGACCCCCGCCTGCGACACATAGTTGAACTACGCGAATTAGAGTGCTAGCATGCGAGCATCGGAAATGTGGGCGGGTAGCTTTTCGCTACTCAGGTGAAGGGGCTGGAGCGTCTTTGGGAATACCCACGAAGCTCGGCAAATACGTCATCAAGTCTGAACTGGGCCGAGGAGCCATGGGTGTGGTCTATCGGGCGGAAGACCCCCGCCTCGGTCGGCCGGTGGCGTTGAAGACCATGTCCCCCACGGTGGCTGGGGACCCGGAACTTCTGCAGCGCTTCTACCGCGAGGCGCAGTCGGCCGGTAAGCTCAGCCACCCCAACATCGTCACCATCTACGACATTGACGAAGCCGACGGGATTCCCTTCATTGCCATGGAGTTTCTGGAGGGGGAGTCCCTCGAGCAGATCATCACTTCCCGCAAGGACGTGTCGATCGTCATGAAAGTAAACATCATGGTGCAGACCTGCCGCGGGCTGCACTATGCCCACCAACACGGCATTGTCCACCGCGACGTGAAGCCGGCCAATATCGTGGTGCTGAAGGATGGAACGGTGCGGATCGTGGACTTCGGCATTGCGCGCATCGTCGGCGGTTCCATGACCCGCACCGGCATCGTGTTGGGCACGCCGATGTACATGTCTCCCGAGCAAGTTCTTGGTCACGCGGTGGATGCGCGCTCCGACATTTTCGGCGTCGGCGTCATCCTCTATGAACTGGTCACGTTTCAGAACCCCTTCGCCGCCGCCGACATGCCCACCATTCTGTACAAGATCGTGGAGCAGCCGCCGCCCCCCCTCAGCAGCCTGCTGCCCAATTGCCCGCCTCAACTCGATAACATTGTGGCGCGGGCGCTGTCGAAAAACCGTGAGGAGCGTTACCAAAGCGCGGAAGATCTCGCCTTCGACTTGCAGCAGGTCGGCGACTTCCTGAAGCGCCATATGGTGGATGTCTACATCGAGCAAGGGCAGCGCTCCTATGAAGAAGGTAACTTCACCCTCGCCAAGGAATCCTTACAGAAAGTTCTAGAGATCGACAGCAACCACAATATGGCCAAGGGCCTGCTCGGCAAGGTGCAGGAGCAGATCTATAGCCGCCAGCGCGCCCAGAAGGTTGAACAGGCCCTGCGTCAGGCCAAGGAAGCCTTGGCCGGCGAGCAGTACGACGAGGCCCTCGGCGCGCTGGATGAGGTCCTTCGCCTCGAGCCCCGTCACCCGGAGGCCCAGCAGTACAAGCAGCTCGCGATCGAGCGCCGCGACCGCAAGCGGAAAGTCGTGCGCCATATCGAGCGCGCGGAAAAACTGATGGCGGACGCCGACCTCAAGGGGGCCAAGAGCCAGTTGGAGGCCGTGCTGACCCTCGACCCTGAGCACACGGCGGCGTTGGCCATGATGGACTCGATCACGAAGGAGTTGGCCGAGGAAGAGCGCCTGCGCCAGGTCCGTCAGTGCATTGAGTCCGCGCGCGCGCGATTGGCGGAGAAGAGTTTTGCCAAGGCGCTCGAGCTGCTGGAGAAGGCCAGCCAGCTCGATCCCATCAACATCGAGGTCGAATCGCTCACCCGCCTCGTCCGCAGCAACCAGGAGAAGGAAGAACGCCGGAAGTTCCTGGACCAGCGCCTGGCCGGCATTCAGGAAGCGATCAACCGCGAACAGTACGAGGAGGCCCTGGGACTGGCCAGCACGGCCCTGGAAGAGTTCCCTGACCACTCGGACGTGCTGAAGCTCCACGCGCAAGCGTCCCGCCTGGCCGATACCCAGAGGAAGCGCCGCTATGTGGAAGAGCAGATCCACACCGCCCGGGGCTTCCTGCAAGAGAACCAGTTCTCCTCCGCCCTCGCCCTGCTGGAACGCGCGCTGCAGACCGTACCCAACGACGCGCGCCTACTGTCCTGCCTCAAGACCGTGCGCGAGGCCCAGGAGATAGCCGAGCAGGAAAACTTGCGGCAGGAAGCCATTCGTCAGGCCAACGAGCAGATTCGCGCCAAGGATTTCGCTGGCGCCATCACCGCCTTGGAGAAGGCTCTGGGCCGCGCTGGCCAATCCCCCGAACTGCTGGACTTTCTGCAGTACGCACGCGAGCAGCAGGCCGAGCACCAGCGGCAGGAGCGTATCGACCACGTGCTGAGCCGGGCCCAGACCATCCTGGGCGAGGAGGATTTCGAAGAAGCGGTGGATCTGCTCGAGCGCAGCCAGAACGAACTCCAGGCCGGCGAAATCGAGGGCCTGCTGGCGACGGCTCGGGAGCAATGGCAGCGATTCGAGCAGCAGCGCGAGGAGACCCTGGACAAAGCTTCCCGGTTGCTCGCGGCGGGCGAGGCCGCGGAAGCCGTGGCCCTGCTGGATGCCTCGCCGAAGGCGTACTTCAAGCACGAGAAATTCCAGCAGGTCTATGCCCAGTGCCGCGAAGGCCTCGGCCGGGCCACGCTGGTGCGGACCACCGTGGAGCAGGTCGAGAAAGCCATCCGGCGCGAAGACCTGGCCCAGGCGGGGGCGTTGCTGCAGCAGGCCCTGAAGACCTGTCCCGATGACCCGACGCTGCTGGCCACCCAACAGCGTCTGCGGGAGGAAGAGGTTCGCTTACGCCGCGCCTTGTGGGGAAAGCTGCTGGACGAGGCCAGGGTGGATATCGGTCGCATGCGGTATCCGGAGGCTATCGCCCTGCTCACCTCAGTCGACTGGCAAGCGGCCGAGGTGCCGGAGCTAAGCAAGGAAGCCGCGGGCTTGCTAAAAGAGGCCCGCCGAAAAGAAGAGGCTCGCGCCCGGGAACAGGAAGAGGCCCGCCGACGCGCGGAGGAGGCCCGTCAGCACGAGGCGGAGGCCGAACAGCGCCAGACCATCATCCGCCCGGTCCCGGAGCTCCCTGTTCGCGACAGTTCGGGGCTGCTGGCGTCTCAGGAGCGTCTGCGGAAGGCCTTGAAAGGAGGTCCTCGTCGAGAGCCCTCCACACCCCATGCGGCGCGCCCCTCCGTAGAGTCAACCGTGCCCGCTTCTCCTCCGCCAATTATTCCCGCGCCGCCTGCGGCTCCACCCGCCGGGCCAGCGGCAGTTGGGCCCGCTGTGACTCCGAAGGCGCCCGAGCCTCCTCCTGCCAAGCCTCCTGCTGTTCCGTCGACACGTGTTTCTGCGCCGTCGCCCGCTGTGACACCGCCGGTTGCGCCCGCTCCGACGCCGGCCGCCGCCCGGGCTCCCGCGGTGCCAATCCCCGTACCTGTCCCGGCGCCTGCCCCAGCAAAACGGATGCCGGTCGCTCTTTGGGCAGGGATAGGGGTGATTGTCTTGGCGATTGCGGGATACGTCGCTTGGCGACTCATCCGGGGTGGGGCGGCGGCGGACGGCTACGTCGAGCTTACGGCTGCTCCCTGGGCGGAGATCGTCAGCGTCCAGACTAAGGACGGGAAGACCCTGGAGGTGAAGGGGCAAACGCCTGTGCGGCTGGAGCTTCCGCCGGGTGAGTATGTGATTGAGCTTAAGAAGGACGAAGCGATAGGGAAAGTGAACGTGGCAGTGAAATCGGGAGAAATCACGCAGGGCAAGTACGTTTTCACTGGGGTGAACGTCAATGCGATGGTTGATGAACTGGTCTCCAAGTATTAGTTTGCGGTGCGCCGCAGGGGTCTGCGGTCTGGTTGCCATGCTTTCCCTGAGCGTGGCGCGCGCGCCCGCTCAGGATGTGGAGCAGCGTTACCAGCAGGCGATGGACCTCTTCAACAAACCTGATATGGAAGGCGCCTGCGACCTCTTTCAACAGGTCGAGAAGCAGAGCCCGGGCTACAAGCAAACCAAGACATACATGAGTGCGGCCTGCAGACAGGTCCCTATCCTTTACGACAGGGAACAGAAGCTCTTCAACGAAGGCGTGCAGTTCTTCACTCAAGGCGACTACGAAGGCGCGAAACAGAGATTTGACCAGGCGGCCAAGGTGCCCGTGAAGAATCCCAAGTACCGCAGCCAGATTAGCGGTTACCTGAACCAAATACAGAGCCGAGAGAACGAGGAACGACTGTTTCAAGAGGGCGTCAAGTTTTTCGACGCGGGCAATTACAGCCAGGCGCAGTCGCGTTTGAACCAGGTCGTCCAGGGAGGAGGCTCCAAGGCCGGCGAAGCCCGCGCCCTCCTGGGAAAGATCAACGACGCCCTGGGAAAGCAGCGCGCCGAGGAGGAGACGAACAGGCTTTTTGACGAAGGCGTGCGGCTCATGAATGGGGGCAGGAATGCGGACGCTTTAATCAACTTCGAGAAGGTCGTTCAGGCGGGTGGACCGAAGGCCGCTCAGGCGCAGGCGAACATACAGCGCCTCCGGCAAATGAGCCAAGCGCCAAAGGAAACCCCTAAACCGCCGGCCAAGGAGATTGCGGTCGTAAAGCCTCCCGAGCCGGAGCCACCCAAGCCCCGCACGGAGCCACCCAAACCCGCGGCCACCGAGCAAACCCTGCGGGCCGGTTTGCGGGCCTACTTTGAGGGCGATGTCAACGCCGCGGAGCGGGACCTTTCCGATTACCTCGACCAGAAGGGCCCCAAGCAGGCGCTAGCCTACTTCTTCCGAGGCGCGGCCCGCAGCACGCGCTACCTCCTCTCCGGTGAGCAGGACGCGGAACAGAAGAAGTTGGCGGTGGAAGATTTCCGGGCCTTTAAGAGTCAGGCGGCACGGCTCCAACCCCCGGAGAAATTCGTATCACCGAAGATTCTGGCCCTCTACTCTGAAGCCGTGGGTGCCCCGTAGGCAGCGAGGTCAGGCGAAGATTTCGGCTTGACAGGCGCTGTTTCGAAACCTAACATTGAGCAGCATTTATGTTCCTGCAGTCTCGGGAGCGGAGGAGAAGTCTCCATGAAAAACAACGTGCGTATTCTGGGTCTCCTGATAGCGCTTGCGTTCACCCTGGCCGGTGAATCCCTCTGGGCGGCCACGCAGAACGCCTTGGTGACCGGTTCGGTTTATGACGCGGCCGGTGCCCCGGTTCCGGGGGCCACGGTCCGGCTCATCAACGCCGGCATCGGTTTCTCGCAGAGTCAGCCCACAGATGATAACGGGACGTACACCTTCACGGCCGTGCCGCCGGCCGAAGGCTACATGCTTTCCGTTGAGATGGCAGGCTTCGCTACGGAGATTAAACAAGACATGGAAGTCAGCGTCGGTGACAACAAGCTGGTGCTGCCGCCGTTCTTGTTGCAGCCCGTCGCGGCACCCGCGCCGCCTCCTCCTCCCGCTCAGCCGACTGAGGTCGCGCCGACGCCCGGTCAGCCGCCCGCTCAGCCACCAACGCCGGTGAAGCCGCCCGCTCCACCTCCGGCGCCTGCCCGGCCGGTGCGAATGCCCAGCGTATCGCTGGATCTGGTCAGTACGACCTTGGGCGGAGTGGTGGACAGCCGCTCCGTGCGTACGCTGCCGCTGGCGGGCCGTGACTTCCTGGATCTCACCCTCCTGCTTCCGGGCACCTATCCCGTCGAGCAGGGATCGGCCCTGCAAGGGGCGTCGATCGTGGTGAACGGCACGCGGGCCAACATGAACAACTTCCTGCTCGATGGGGTGGACAACAACGACTACACCATCAACCAGTCGCTGCCCTTTCAGATTGTGGAAGCGATGCAGGAGTTCCGTGTCCAGACCAGCGTTTCGGCGGCCGAATATGGCCGCAGCGGCGGCGCCCAGATCAATACCATCAGCCGCAGCGGCTCGAACGTCTTTCATGGCACGCTGTTTGGATTTGGCCGCAACTCGCGCTTGAGCGCTAACAACTTCTTCTCCGCCTACAACGGCGGCAACTTCGACCAGTACAGCCGCGACATCGACCTGAACAACAATATCTACCGGTACCAGCATGACGATCCGAGTTACGTCGGCACCCCCGTTCCTCTGGAAGACCCGGCCTTGGCCTCGCTTTATAACAAGCGCCGGCCGGAGGTTAACCAGATTCAATTCGGCGCGAATGTGGGGGGAGCCCTGAAGAAAGACAAGGTGTTTGGCTTCTTCAACTGGGAGGGCTTTCGAGTGTCGAACCCCCGGCCCGTCTTCGAACAGACCCCGCCGCTATGCCTGCGCGACAACGCCTTGGCCGCTTCCGCCACCTGCTACGACTCTCCCGGCCTTACGCTCAATCCCATTGCCCTCAATCTTTACAACCTGTATCCGCGCCCGTATGTCCGGAGTACGACGGCCAATATCGATCCGAACTATGTAGGCTTCTTCGCGGGGGAATCGGCTAATCGAACCTCCACCGAGAACTTTCTGGGACGGATCGACTGGCGTAAGAGCGACCGCGTCAGCATGAGCTTCAAACACAACCTGCAACGGATTGACCAGACGCAGGGTGGAACCTTGCCGGCCACGGCCAATTATCCCGGCAACGGCACCGGGGTGACCGGGCAAAACCAGAACTTCAGTTACAACCTGGTGCACCAGCTCAGCCCCCGGACCACCAATGAGTTCCGGGTGGGGTGGAATCGTTTTCGGCTCTTTGCCGAACCCCTGGATCGCACGGTGGACCCCGCCACGCTCGGCCTCAGGAACATGAGCCAAGGCCTGGGGCTGCCCAATCTGCTGGTGGGTGGCGTCTTCACCGCGTACGCACCTTACACCATGCTGGGGGCTGACATGAGCGCGCCCAGCAGGCGCGTGAACAGCGTCTGGTCGGGGGCTGACAACCTCAGCATCACTCACGGACGGCACAATGTGAAGTTGGGCGCCGAGGCCCGCTATGTCCGGCTGGACGTCGCCAACGAAGCCATGGGACGAGGCTACCTAGCGTTTTACACTGGCGCGTTTGTGGCCCGAAACGGCACCCCGGACGTGGCGTCGATCGCTCGAGTTAGTCCAGACTTTGGCGGGGGTTTCGATCGCTCCTTCCGAAGTCAGTCATACAACCTTTTCCTGCAAGACCAGTGGCGGGTTCGGTCCAACTTCACCGTGAACTTGGGTGCGCGCTATGAACTCAATACCGCGCCGGTAGAGGCGCGCGACCGGCTGGTGAACTTCTACCCGGATTTGAAGGGCTTGGTGCGGGCCAATTCCAAGACCATCCTGGATCCTTACGGCTTTGAGCTGGGCACGGCGCCGACACCCGCGCCCCGCGCCGGCTTCGAGACCGATACCAACAACATCAGTCTGCACGCCGGTTTCGCGTGGGATCCCCGTAACAACGGCAAGACGGTTTTCCGCGCGGGCTATGCTGGGGTGTTTGACCAGCAACCCCTCGAACCTTCGGTCAACATGTTGCTTAACCCGCCCTATGTTGAGCAGTGGTTTTCCCACTTCCCTGACGTCAGCCTTGGCGACACCTTCCCGCCGGGATTCCCTGACAAGGTTCTGGGGGCCGGCACGTACTTCAACCTCGATGGCGATGGATTCGATTCCTACTGGTACGCCCAGCCGTACTCCATCACCGCACGCGATCCCCATACTCAGACTCCTTACGTGAGCCAACTCCACGGCGGAATCCAGCAGCAGTTGGGTAACCGGGCCCTGTTCGAGGTGGCCTATGCTGGGTCCATGGGCCGGAAGCTTCCCCGCCTCCGCGACATCAGTCCGTGCCCGGGGACGGCGTTCTTCAGCGATCCCCAGACCTGTGTTCCCTACGCCAGCAGTCCCTTCCTGCTCCAGACCATCCTGAACCAGGAAAACAGCGCCCGCTCCAACTTCCACTCCCTGATTATGCGCTTTGAGGTGCGCAATCTGCGCGGCCTCAACCTGCGCCTGCACTACCAATGGGCGAAATCGATTGATGACGCTTCTTCGCTTCAGCCGCCGGTGTTCGGAGTTAACCCTCTCATTGCCGGGTATCTGGCGAACGAGTTCACTATCAATCCCGACGCCTTCTTTGGAGCCAACAATATCAGTCCCACGCTGAGCTTGCGGCCCGATCTCCCCGTTATCACTACTCGGCCCCGGTTGCCGCAGGACTCGCAGAACCTCCGTGGCGAACGCGGCCGCTCCGACTTTGACGTGCGCCAACGTCTGGTCTTCAACTACGTGTACGATCTGCCCAAGTGGGCGCGGGGTGGACGGGCGACCAGCGGCTGGCAGGTGGCGGGGATCACCACGCTGCAGACGGGGCAGCCTTACTCGGTGTTCCTGGACTACCTGGGAATGCCCATCCGCCCCGACCAAGTACGCCCCGCCACGACGAGCAACACAAACCCGCTAGCGGCGATTGATGCCGGTACACCCGTGGGCTTCGGGAACCCGGGATATAGCTCGTTCTCTATCAATAACCTTTGGAACCCGTTGACAGGAGAGGCGCTTTTGAAGCCGGGTTCGTTGGGACGGAATACTTACACCGGCCCGGGGATCGTCAACTTCGATATTTCACTCTTGAAGAACACCTACCTTGGGAAAGGCGAGCGGACCAATCTCCAGTTCCGCGTCGAGTTCTTCAATGCGTTCAACAACGTGAATTTCCTCGAGCCTTACAGCAAGGGTGGGCTGGTCTTCGCCGACCCGGTGACAGGGTACTTTAATGGTGTTTGGGATCCCTTCTTTGGGAAGATTCTCCAGGCACGCGCGGCGCGGCAGATCCAGTTCGGGCTGAAGCTGGTCTTCTGAGGAGGGCATAGATAGGGGAACAGACGGGCTCATAGGCGGTTTCCAAGCCCAGCAGCTTCAGGAATAAACCCCAAGGGAGCGTCAGCTCCCCTGGGGTTTATTGTTTTGGCCCCCGGGGGGAGGATTTCGACCGGGATCAGACGGTCCGCGTCACAATCTGCAAGGAACGTGGCTTGTCGGGGTCGATCCCCTTCACCTCCGCCAGCGAGGCGGCGAGAAGCTGCCCCGGGATAATGTAAGGGATGGGCGTGTAGATTTCCGGGATGGGCCCTGGGACGCGGATCGTCCGTGTGGCCGGGGGAAGGCGAACGCCGGTGGAGGAAATCAGCAGCGTTTCCGCCCGCAGCTTGCGCAAGCGTTCTGCCAGCTTCTTGAGATCACTGAAGACCTTGCCCGGCGGCATCAGAATGATGACGGGGAAATCCCGCTCGATCAAGGCCACGGGCCCATGCGCGAAATCGGCGGAGGAGAACCGCTCCGCCACCACGTAGCAAGTCTCCATGAGCTTGAGGGCCAGTTCATAGGCGTTAGCGACGTTCAGGCCACGCGATACCACCACGCACTGGCGCATGTAACGGTAGCGCTCTACCAGTTCGCGGATCTCGGGAGCGAGGCGCAAGGTGGCCTCCACCCGGTCGGGAATCTCGCTGACCGCGGAAAGCGTTACGTGCGGGCCCAGGCCTCCGGCCACCAGGTAGAACATCAGGAGCTGGCCCGTATAGGTCTTGGTGGCGGCGACGGAGCGCTGCCTGCCCGCGCGCACCAGGAACACGTCGTCCACCAGCCCGGCCATGGTGGAGCCTGCCTCGTTGGTGATGCCAACGGTGTAGGCGCCCTGGCGGCGGGCGGCTTGGAGGACGAGGTTGATGTCCGCCCCTTCGCCCGACTGCGAAATCCCTACCACCACCGCCCGGCGCAGGTTCAGGCGCGCGTGGTAAAGGGTGTGCACGGACGCGGCGGCCAGCGACACCGGGATGCCGGTGGTCAGCTCCAGCAGATAGCGCCCAAACAGCGCGGCGTTGTCGGAGGTGCCGCGCGCCACCAGCACGATCAAGCGGAAATCCTTCTGGCGGGCAAACGCCTTGAACGATTCGGCGTGTTCGCGCTCCGCTTTGAACGTCCGGCGCAGCGTGCGCGGCTGCTCCAGAATTTCTTCCATCATCAGGGACATCGAGTGGCCTCCCCTTCGGCAGACCTCGCCATCATAAACAAGGGTGAGGGCATGCGCAACACGGGTTCAGCTTTCGTTGTCCAGCCTTGCCGGTCAGGCCCGAGCACCCGCCGGCGGTTTTCTCGCAAAAGAGAATCCCTGCCGAAGCCTTGCGCGCCTGACGCCCGCCGCATCCCCGGGGGAGCGGCGTGGGCGCAATTGTTCGCTTGACCAACGTGGGCCAATGTGCTAGTCTAGTAGTTTGTAGGAAGCTGTGCCGCGTGGCCGAGAGAGCCTAGGCCCGAGAGATGAGATTTGAGGCGAGCATTCACAAGTGAGGTAATGGAGAAAATAAGGCGAAAGCAAGAGATTGGGAGCAAAAATTAAAAGATGGTTTTTTTGGCCTCCCAAAGCTGCTTGATTATTGAAAAGAAAGGGTACTAGCAGCTTTGGGTGGTCAAAATAGAGCCCCAAAACACACCCAAATACGACCCAAACCAGCCCAAAGACACAAGAAACCGTCTTCCCCTGAGCACTTACTATAAAATACTGAAAACACAATACTTATCATCATTCTAAGCGTTGCCCCTGAACCTTGTCTCTGCTTCCACCCCTACCCAGCGCACCCCCGCCCCGCCACAGGGAGACGCAATGTTTACAAGTCTCGTAATATCCCTGCCCCTGAAGCGGGAGACCATAGAGGGCCGGTCTGACATCCGGCGCTACGCTTGGTCAGTGAGGTCACGGGCGAGCGCCAGGGCGCCCTCGACGGGCGGGTGACGCAGGAGGAGCACGCGGGCGTGGGGGGCTGCGCGCCGCAGGTGGCGGGCGAAGCTACGGCGAATCCGGACGCTGGCGCGGAAAACGCCGCCCGCGCATACCACGGGCACAACGCGGCCGAGCCACCCCAGGCGCTTCAGCAGAGCCACGGCCAAGTCGGCCAAGTCGCGCCCCGCCCCTTCGCACAACTCGCGGGCGACGAAGTCGCGCCGGCGCGCCGCTTCCAGAACCAGCGGGAACAACGCGGCGATTTCCTTCGGCGTAAGAGGGAGCAGAACCACCCGCGTGATATCCGGAATCTTCAGCGCCTGGCAAACCTTGGCCGAGAGTTGGGTGTACGGCCCGCGCCCGTCATAGTCGCGCAGCGCAGCCGCGATCGCCCGGTACCCCAGGTCGTAGCCCGAGCCCACGTCATCAAACGGTACGCCCCAGCCGCCGGAGCGCAGCACGCGGCCGCGGTCGTTGCGGCCGTAAGCGATGGAACCCGTGCCGGAAACCACGATGATGCCAGGGGAATCACCAATGGCTGCGCGCAGGGCAATAGCCGCGTCCGAGGTGAGCAGGTGCGCGCGCGCCGGGATGGAGCGGCGGAGCCAGGCGAAGAGCCGACCGTGCACCTGCGGCCGGTCCACACCGGCGAGGCCCACGCAGATGGCGTCCAGCAGCAGCCGCGCGGGACGGCGCCCTTTGCCGGCCACCCGCTTCCGCTGCTTACCGGAGAGCGGCGCAGAAATCTTGAGTCTGGCTCGGCGGAGGGCCAGGCGGACGGCGCGCGAAAGCTCTCGCTGGGTGGCTTGGAACCCCACTTTGAGAGGGTTCGTGGGGCCGGTCACCGCCCGAGCCAGGACGCGGCCGTCCTCGTCTGCCAACCAGGCCGTGGTGCGCGTGCCCCCGCCGTCAATGCCCAGAAAACACGACATAAACAAAATGGCCCACCCCGGAGAACCGGGACGGGCCAAGGATACTCAAACAGAAAGGCACGTCAAGAAATTTGCGTTGCTACTCCTGGACCGAGACGACTTGCAGGACTTCTTCCATGGTGGTCCAGCCGTTTTGCAGCAGCCACACGGAGTAGTCCTTGAGGGTCTTCATGCCGTTCTCAACGCCCATCTCGGTGATCTCCTCGCTTTTGCCGCCCTGGGTAATCAGCCGGCGCAACTGCTGGTTCAGGCGCAGGACTTCGTAAACCCCCACGCGGCCCTTGTAGCCGGTGAAGGAGCACTTGTCGCACCCTTTGCTCCGGTAAAAGGTGAGGATGGGGTCGGGCCTGATTCCCATGTATTTCAGAGACGGCGCATCCGGGGGGTACGGCTCCCGGCAAGATTGGCACAGCCGCCGGGTCAGGCGCTGCGCGATGACGCCGATGGTAGAGCTGGACATCAGGAAAGGCTCGATGCCCATTTCACCCAGGCGGGTGAAGGCCCCGGCCGCATCATTGGTGTGCAGCGTGGTAAAGACCAAGTGGCCGGTCAAGGCGGCTTCGACGGCGATCTTGGCGGTCTCCTTGTCGCGCGTCTCGCCCACCAGGATGATGTCGGGATCCTGGCGCAGGAAGGCCCGCAGGATGCGGGCGAAATCGAGCCCAATCTCCTTGTGCGCCTGCACCTGGTTGATGCGCGGCAGGTCGTACTCGATGGGGTCTTCCGCCGTGGAGATGTTGACGTCCGGGTCGTTGAGTTCGGCGAGCGCGCTATAGAGGGTGGTGGTCTTGCCGGAGCCCGTCGGCCCGGTCACGTAGATGATCCCATAGGGTTGGGCGATCATGTCCCGCACCTGACCGAGCGCTTCCTGGTGCAGGATCAGCTTGTCGAGGCCCAGCAAGGTGTTGGACTTGTCGAGGATGCGCATGCAGATCTTCTCGCCCCACTTCGAGGGGATGGTGGAGACGCGGAAGTCGATGGGGCGTTCCTCCATGCGCACGCTGATGCGCCCGTCCTGCGGCAGCCGCTTCTCGGCGATGTCGAGCTTGGAGAGAATCTTGAGGCGCGAAATCAACCCCATCTGGACCTTCTTGGGCAGCACCTGCACCTGTTGGAGCGCCCCGTCAATCCGGAAGCGCACCGCCACTTCCTTTTCCTGCGGCTCGATGTGGATGTCGCTGGCCCCCTTCTTGATGGCCAGGGCCAGGATGCTGTTGGCCATGCGGATAATGGGTGCATCCTCGGCGGACCGAGAGAGGTCCGTGACGCTCTCCGAGGACAGCGAGCCTTCGTCCACCTCGATGGATCTCAGGGCTTCGCTCTGGAGAGACTCGAGGATGCCCTCCATGGTGTCGGCCTTCTCCAGCAGTTTGGCGGCCTCGGCGGCAGCTTTCTCGCCCCCGGTGGTCTTCATCGCCGCTAGGGCCTGTTCCTTGGCGCGCGCCTTCTGTTCTTCCTCCTTTTTCATCAGCTCCGCGTAGGTGGTGGACATGAAGCGCTTGAAATCGTCTTCGGAAGTCACCACCGGCTCGATGATGACGCCCTTGATGATGCGCCGCACGTCGTCCAGGGCGATCAAGTTGTTGGGGTTCACCATGGCCAGCGTCAGGCGGTTGTTGGCGAAACCGGCGGGAAGGATCTTGTGCTCGAGGAGCATCTGCAGAGGCAGCAAGCCCAGAACGCGCACGTCGAATTGCAGCCGGCGCAGGTTGACGTACTCGAGGCCCGACTGCTCGTTGGATTCCTCCAGGCGCAGAGCCAGGACGCGGCTCAGCGCCTGGGCAACTTTCGGATGGGTGCGGATCACTTCCTCGAAATCGGCGCTTTCCAGCACGCTGCACAGTGTCGGCTCCAAGGTGGTGACGGTTGCCGCACGCGGCTTGCCGGTCAGCAAGGACATCTCTCCGAAGCAGGCGCCCGCCTTGAGCTCCGTCAGCAGAAACTCAATCCCCGTGTTGGGGTCTTTCTTGCGGACTTCTACTGCCCCGGCGTTGATGAAGTACATGGAGTCACCGGGCCCGCCCTCCTTCACTACCACCTGGTTGGGCGCCAACTCGCGCCGTCCCAACTTGCTCTCCACCGCGAGGCAATCCTCATAAGACAGGGCGCTGAACAAATCGATCTTCTGAAGGTAGTGAGTGCGAGGAGGCAGCGGAGGCGCTTCGGCCGCTGGCGCGGTTGCCACGGCGGTCGCCGCGGGCTTCTCAGTCGGGGGAGCGACCGCGGGTTTCGCGGCTGCCGGGCGCGGCGCTGACTCCACAGGCGTCGCGTTCACGGTGGGAATACCCGGGGCTGCCGCCTTGGGGGGCTCCACCGTCAGAATGTTTTGGCACTTGTGGCACTTGATGCGAAACGTGGTGCTTGGCATCTTCGCGTCGTCCACCTTGGATGCGGCACCGCAATGCTTGCAGTGAATAACCATGTCGCCCCCTCCATGAGGCACTCACCCATCACGCGCCTGGCGCCTTGCGGCCGGACAAACCACCAGTCGCGACATTCTGACCCGCCCGGAACCTCGAATTCAGTTTTGCCCAATTATACTCTTGCCCCTTACTCCCACAATTCATTTCTTCCCAAAGAGTCTCCACAGAAGGTGGCGGGACTGGCTGGGCCCGAGGGCAGGCAACCTCAGGCCCACGCTCCGAGGGACACTTGTATCTGTGGCGGGCCTTGACAGCGAACCAGCCCCCTCGCTATATATGGTGTGCTCACCAGTAGCCGCACCATTCCGGAGGGTGAGAGAGAAAGAAGGGTGAATCGGGTGCAGACAGAGCAGCCACGTGCGGCGGTAAGCGCTTTCACGCTTCCCCTGCAACGGCCCGGCATCCGCATCCGTCCGCAACACCCTGTGCGTTCTCTCCTGCCGGGGGGCGGGTTAAGCCGGTAGGTGAGCAGTTGAAATTTTCGCGTTGCAGTCCCAGGGAGGACCAATGGAGCTGCGTAGAGACCCCATAACCCAGAGCTGGGTCATCCAGGAAGATGGCGACGGCATCTGGCCCGAGGTGGCGACCTGTCCCCTGTGCCCTGGCCAGGAAGGCCTCTCGCCTCGGACCACTTACGAACATCCTTACGGCTCCCGGGACTGGCAGGTACGAGTGATTCCTCATCTCCGACCGATCTACCGCATCGAGGGAGACGCCCAGCGGCGCGGCGAGGGCATTTACGACAAGATGCGTAGCCTGGGGGCGCACGAGATCGTCATCGAGCACCCTGACCATAAGCTTTCCCTCTCCCAGCAGAGCGATGAGCACGTTGCCCAGGTCTTGCGCGCTTGGGTTTCCAGAGTGGCGGACCTGAAAAGGGACCGGCGCTTCCGCTACGTCACCGTCTTTCGCAATCAGGGGAGCGAGGCAGGCCAGGACTTGGAACACCCGCACTCGCAAATTACGGCGACGCCCTTCATTCCCCGGCGCGTGGGCTATGAGCTGCGCTCCGCCCAACGCTACTTTGAGTTGAAAGAGCGTTGCCTGGTTTGCGATATCGCGAAACAGGAACTGATGCAGCAAGTCCGGACGGTGGAGTGGGACGACCTGTTCGTGGCGTTCTGCCCCTTTGCCTCACGCGTGCCGTACGAAACCTGGATCCTGCCTTCCCAGCACCATTGCGCGTTTGAAGAAGATGTCACCCAGTGGGAACGCCAGCTTCGCTTCGCCCGCTTTCTCCGGTCCATTCTCCATCGCCTGGAATCCGTGGCCTCTTCCTACCACCTGGTGCTTCACACGGCTCCGAATGTCAGTGCCAAGTACGAGAGGAGTGGAAACTGGCGGACGTTGACGGACGATTATCACTGGCATTTTGAGATTCTGCCTGTTATCCCGACCAAGTCGAAGTCCTATAGCCTGAAAGAGGTTTACTACAACTCCCTGCCGCCGGAGGTGGCCGCGGGGGAGTTGCGCAAGGTAGGTATAGAAGCCGAGGTAAAAGGGTAGCTCCGGGCCGCGGGAGCTTCGGCATCGACCTCCGGCTTAATGCCGCGGCCGCGTCGTCCGGCGTGCGGCGGGCCGCCGAGTTTGGGCTCGCAGATCGGTTCCTTCCTCAATGACCGATTTGAGGTTTTGCAGGTAGAAAGCCCAGGCTTTGACGGCTTCTTCCTGTGCCACGCTGGAAGTGAACCCGCTGTGGGACAGTTCGACGACGGTCTCAGCCCCCTGAGGAGAAACCTTAAAGCGTACGTTCGTATTCACTGCCTCCCCCGGCGGTTCCCAGGTGTAGGCCAGCGTGTTGCCGCGGATGAACTCGGTCACGACACCGCTCCAGACGCCCTCCCTGTCTTTCCAGCGAAAATGGTACTTCCCGCCGAGCTGGGGTTCGATGATGGCTTGATCCGGAAACCATGCGGTCAACTTTGCGGCGTTCGACAGGTACTCGAAGATTCCTACCGCATCACTGGCAATCGTGATGCGCAACGCGGCGGAGCGCGTGACCGTGACCGGGCCTGTATCCGCCTTCGCAGCGGGGCGCCGGGCGCGCTGAGCCAGCGCTGGCGCGCTCGCTAGCAGGAACAGAACTAGGACCATCGTAGGACGCAGTTTCATGGTTGCTTGGCGCCTCCCGAAACCCTGGCGCAGCGGCTTAGGGCGGTCGCCCTCGCCCCCGTGAGGAGGAAGCGCAACGTGACCACCCAGCCTCCGCGCCAGTCAGTCTCGCACGATTCTAGGGCAGGCCGCAGCCGCGCGCAATCCTAACTAGGGCGTGGGAGTCAGATTTCTTGTGCCGTTACACCCAGCGGTCAAACCACTCCAACATCCGTTGCTGGGCCGGGGCAGGGAATTTGTGCGGGCCGTCGTAGGTGAAAATCTCCAAACGCTCGGGCTTGCCGACGGCCTGATAGCAACGGGTCAGGTTTTGAAACGCGGCCTTGACACCCTCGGGTGGGAAAAGGTCGTCCTGCCAGCCGTGCACCAACAGGAGTGGATTCGGCATGGTCAAGGAGCCGATGTCCGGATAGTCGAGATAGTCGAGCAGCCCCGGCACCATACCCGAGGGCACCGTGTGAACTTCGTGGCGGGGGAGCAAATAGCGGAAGGACGTCATCCATCCCACCAGGCATGCGGCCTTGACACGCGCATCGAGCCCGGCAAGGAAGTTGGTGCGCCACCCGCCGACTGATAAACCCGCGCAGGCGATGCGCTGCGGGTCAACTTCCGGGCGCGTCTGCAAATAATCCACCGTCCGGATGTCGTCCCAGACAATCACCCCGCCCCAGGTGAAGCCGGAGTGGATGATGTTTCTGAGCACGACACACTCCGCCTGCCCGTTGCGGTAGTTGATCTTCCGGATGGTCTCTTCCGGTTCGACCTTCGACCGATCGTTGATACCCTGCTCCAAGTCCTCATCAAGGATCAGCCGCCGCTCCCCGAAGTAGAACATGTCAATCACCATCACGACGTAGCCACGGCGCGCCAGGGTCGCGGGAAAGCTCAAGCCGTCGTAGGCCCGTCTGCGGTGTGCGGTCAGGACAGGATGCTCGTTTTCTGTTTCGATCAGCTTCTCCTTGCCCCAATAGTAGAAGCCTCCGTGGTCGTGGAGTGCCACCACCGCAGGCGCCGGGAACTTGGCGCGTTTGGGGATGAGCAAGTACGCGGGGACTTCCACTTCGGGCGCCGTGCGGAAGGTCAAGCGTTCGCGGATGTAGTCGCCCTTGTCCACGCGCTCCAGAATCTGCGCCTGCGGGTCACACGGCTCCGGGCGGTAGGAGAGCAAGTCGAACACCTTCGCGCGTGCTTCGGCTTTCCACGCTTCCAGGTTTTTCGGGCGGCAGTTCAGATAGGCCAGACGCTGCCGGGTCTTCTGCTGTTGCTGCTTGATGAAGGGATACAAGCTGCCCAGAGCCGAACCCTTCCACTTCTTGGCTTGGTCCGCTTGAATTTCGCCCGGCGCCTGAGCTGTCGGCTCCGCGGTCAGGGCGCGGCGCCCGGTGACGGCAACGGCGCCCGTCACGCCCAGCGCGCGAAGCAGGTCACGGCGATTAAGAGATAGAAGCATGGCAGTTCTCCCTTCGCAGCGATGGTCGCACCGCGCGGGCCTACGATAGCAGATATTTCGTTGGCAGTTTCTTTCAAGGACAAAGAGAGTCGCCGGCGAGGATTGTGTTGCCTTTCACCCAGGCAAACCAGCGAGTCCTCGCCGGCGGGGAGAATTATAGCTGAAAGCGGGCCACGGCCCGGGGAGACTAGTCGATGTGGATGTCGCCCGAGCCGGTGCCGACGTCCACCAGTGGGCCGCCTCCTCCAACCTTACCGCGCAGTTCGTGGCGACCGATCTTGCCCTGCACCGTGATCTCACGGTTTGTACTAATGTCACCCGAGCCGGTGTGCGCATAGAGATTGAAGGCCGCCTGGGCGGGCAGCCGCAAGGTGAGGTTGCCGGAGCCCGTGTCCAGCTTCCAATCGCCGAGCGGCTTGCCGTCAACGGTGATGTTCCCGCTACCGGTGTGCGCATGCAGCAAGCCTTGCACGCCGCTGGCCTCCACGTTGCCGGAACCGGTCTCGACGTTGACGGGGCCGGAGGCTGTCTGTGCCAGCCGCACATCGCCGCTCCCCGTCGAGCCTGTGAAGCCGCCGTCAATCCCGTTGGCCTGAATGTTCCCACTGCCGGTTTCGGCATGGACGGCCGCCTTGATGGAATCGAGCACGATGTCCCCGGAGCCGGTTTCGGCGCGCACCACGTCACCGACGCGCGAAACCTTGACGTTGCCCGAGCCGGTCTGGGCTCTCACGGGCCCGCGCACGCCGGCAATGGACTGGTCGCCCGAGCCGGTGTCGGAGGTGACGCGCGTTTCCACCGGGACCACCAGCTCATAGCTGATGGAAACGTGGCGGCGCAGTTCCGGGTCCGTGATATGCCCGATGCGGATAATGTTGCCGCTTTGCTCGATGGGCGGATTGGACTCCAGGGCGCGGACCTTGCGTTCGGCTTGTTCCGTGCTGAGCTGCCAGTTGTCGTGGACCCGGATAAGTCCTCGAACCTGCACGCTTGCTGCGTCGCCGGGCCGCACATCGATGTTGCCCGAACCCGTCGTCACGGTGAGTTCTACCGGGCCGGTCACCTTCAAAGTGCGGGTGAAGGAGCCCTCGACGGTATGGGCGTAGGCGGAGACGGCCAGGGCCACGGGCAGCATGAGGGTGGCCAGCCCCGCCAGAATCCAGCTCAAACGGGTTTTCATGGTGTTTTCCTCCCCACGGATCTAGACACTTTGGATTGACAACAGTTCCTCAGGTCTGATCATTAGACGTTGGCCACCCGCATTTCGTTAGCCGGGATTCCCCGTCCTGCGCAGTCGGTCCCTATTCGTAGCGCAGGGCCTCCACGGGATTCAGATGCGAAGCGCGCACGGCGGGGACCACCCCGCTGATCAGGCCCACCAGCACCAGAATGCCGGTAGAAACCAGCAGGGTCGAGGCGGAGATATACAGATGAATGTCCCCTTTGCCGGCCAGCTCTTCGTCAAACGCCCCGTAAAGAGGCAAAGTACCGATCGCGGCCGAGAGCAGATAGGCAAGCCCGATCCCGACTATCCCGCCCAGGAGAGTCAGCGCCAGGGCTTCCGAAATGAATTGCGCCCGGATGTGCCAGCGCCGGGCGCCCAGCGCGCGCCGCAAGCCGATTTCGCGAATGCGTTCGTCCACCGAAACCAGCATGATATTCATGACGCCCACCCCGCCGATGCCCAGGGTCAGGGCGCCGATAAACGTCAGCAGGACCTGAAGCCCGATGGTGATGCCGTCAATGATGGGACGAAACTGTTCTCGGCCAAACATAATGATGGCGCGCTCGTCAGTGGGTGAGAAGCGCTGGCGCTTGGCAATGGTCGCCCGCACTTGCTGCATCGCCAGCTTTTCAAGGGGCGGGGCAACTGACTCAAATACGATCACGGCGGCGTAGCGCGTGTTCCACAGGTCGCCGGCGCTGGAATACGGGATCCAGGCCGACTCGTCGTCACTGGTGAAATAGTTGCTGTCCTGGAGCTTGATGTCCATCGTCCCGATGACGGTGAACCGGACCCCGGAAATGCGTACCGTCTCACCGATGGCCGGCTGGCCGCTAAACAGTTTCTGGCGCAGGCGGGCCCCCAGAAAGACCACGCGGCGGCGCTCCAGCATATCCTCGGGGCTGATCCAGCGGCCCACGCTCGGCACCTCGTTGCGCATCTCCCCGTATTCGGGACAAACGCCCCGGATGGCGGTGTTGGCCATCCGCTCGCCATAAGAAATGGGCAGCCAGTTCACCGTCTCCAGGCAGACGGTTTTCACCAGCGTGGCCTCTTGCCGGATCATCTCCACGTCTTCCTTCTCAAACCGCACCTGCTTGCCCGCACGCTGCCCGCCGGCCTGCTCGCTGGTTTGCGCCGGCCAGGCGATCACCGCGCCTTTGCCGAACGCGTCAAAGGCGGCCGCAATCACCGAACGAAAGCTGCTGCCATAGGCAATCAGCAGGGCCACGGCGGCAATGCCCCACACAATCCCCAGCATCGTGAGGAAACTCCGCAGTGGTTGGCGCCGCAAGGCGTTCCAGGCCTGAATTAGGGTCTCACGTAGCATGACTGCTTGTCCGTTGTCCGTGGTCCGTTGTCCGTTGCTCGCGGCGAGGAAAAGCCACTGACAACGGACTAGGGACTACTGACGTCTTACCCACCCGGTTCATACCGCAGCGCCTCAATCGGATCCACCGTGGCCGCGCGCCGCGCGGGGTAGACCGCCGCAAGCACCGCCACCGTCCCCAGCAGGGCGAAAGACAGGATCGCGACCTTCCAGGTCGGTAGCAGGCCAGCGAAGAACTGGGGCATGGGCAGCAGGTTCACCAGGGCACACAGGCCGTAGGCGATTCCCAGTCCTGCCCCACCACTCAAGAAGACAACGATCATACTTTCAACGAAGAACTGGCCGAGGATAGCGCGCGCGCTGGCGCCCACGGCCTTGCGCACGCCGATTTCGCGCGTACGTTCGCGCACCGCGACAAGCATCACGTTCATCACGCCAATGCCACCCAACAACAGTGTTGTCAGCCCCACCGCGCCCAGGAAATACTTGAGGCCGTCAATCATGGCCTGAAACGACTTCACGTTCTCGACGGTGTCCCAGATAGGGGCCGCCTCCTTGTCCTGTGGGTCAAAGTTGTGGATGCGGCCCAAGGCCCGCCGCACTTGCCGCTTGCACTCTTCGTGCAGCTCGTAGGATTTGGGGGCTACCAGCAAACGATCGATGTCCCGGGGGGTTGAGGGGGGCTTATTGGGGAAATCACGCATGATAGCGCTGAAGGGGATGAACACCTTATCCACGTCCCACCCGTCGTAGCAACTGTTCTGGTCCTTGCTCTCCATCACCCCGATGACGGTGTACGGGAGGTCGTTGATGCGAATGATCTCCCCCAAAGCGGGACGCGTGGCAAAGAGCTGCTTCTTGATGTTACTGCCCAGAAAGGCGACACGCCGCCCATGCTCTTGGTCGTCCCAGTTATAGAACCGGCCCTCACCGACGTGGATCGACCGAACCTCGGCAAATGGCGGCAGCGAGCCGACCACGGCCGGTGAGGCGTTGTTATAAAGGCTGACCACCTTCAAACCCCCGCCGTGGCCCGACTCCGGCAGCACGTAGCGACACGCGGTGGCTTCCTGCTGCACGTCCAGATGATCTGTGTCGAGCCAGCGCAGGTCCCGGCCAGCCCGCAAACCGCCGGCCTGCATGCTGGTGCGCCCGCTGAAGACAATCATTAGGTCTTTGGCAAAGGTCTCCTGCTGCTTCTTCCAGCCCACGCTGAAACCTTCGCCTGCCGCCACCATCAGCGTGATGGAGACAATCCCCCAGGCAATCCCGAACATGGTGAGGAAGGTGCGCAGCTTGTTCGTCCACAGCGTGCGCAGCGTGTCTCCGAGAAGGTCGCGAAACACCATGGCCAAAACTCAAGTGACCGGTGACGAGTGACAAGTGACGAACTTGGGGCTCGTCACTCGTCACTGCAATATGACCTGATCTCCTTCTTTCACTCCTTCGATCAATTCCGTCTTGACGCCGTTGGAGATGCCGAGCTTGGCGCTGACCTTGCGCCGGCCCTTGTCCGCCTTGGGGTCCGGGATTTCCAGGGAGGCCTTGCGGTCTTTGTCGTAGATGACGGCGGCCTCGGGGATGAGCAGTACGCCCTTCTTTTCCTCGAGGATGATTTCGGCGTTGGCGCTCATGTTGGCCTTGAGTTCCCCACTGGGGTTGTGGATGGAAACGCGAACCTCGAAGGTGGTGACGTTGTCCTTTTCCACTCCCAAGGGCGAGATCTTCGTCACCTTGCCCTCGAATTTCTTGTCCTTGAGCGACTCCACTACGATGCGGGCCGGCTGGCCCAGATATACCTTGCTGATGTCGGCCTCGTCCACCTTGCCCTTCACGTACACTTCGCTCACATCGCCCAGGGTCATCACCAGCGTGGCTTGGGAACCCAGCACCAGAATGGAACTGACCGCATCGCCGATTTCGACATTGCGGGAAAGCACCAAGCCGTCCATGGGGCTGATGATGGTGGAGTTGCGCAGGTCTTCGTCCGCACGCTCCAGCGCCGCTTGCGTCTGCGCTACCTGGGCCTTGGCGCGGGCCACTTCGGCGCGCGTCACCGAAACGTTGCGCAGTGCCACCATCTGCTTGTTAAGCGCCATCTGATAGGCTTTCTCCGAATCTTCCAGCAGTGCCTGGGCGATCAGGCCGTCACTGTGCAGCCTCTGGGCGCGATCCATGCCGGATTTAAGGAACGGCAGGTCGGGGCCCTCGGCTTCGACGCGGTTGCGTTCGTAAGTCGCCTGACCGGCTTCCTGAGCAGCCTGCGCGGCCAACAGCGTGGCACGCGCCTCACGCACGCGGGCCTGCAACTCTTCCTTATCCAGTTCGACCAGCACCTGGCCCTGCCGCACCCGGTCGCCATAGTCTACGAAGAGTTGTTTGACGATGCCGCTGGCCTTGGATTTGACCTCCACTTTCGCCAGAGGCTCGATCTTGCCCGTGGCCACCACGGAACGAGCCAAGTCACCTTTCTCGACCTTGGCGAGCTTGGACGGGTCAATCTGACCATTGGAACGCAGAAGGGTCGTGCTTCCCAGGATGCCGACTACCACGACGAGCCCTACGGCGCCCACGATAATCCAGCGCCGGCGTTTGCTCTTATGATTGTTCGCCATCTTCCACCACCTCGCGCCCGGTTTAGACACCGGGGCCTATATCCCCAATTACGCGCCTGCCGCACCAAATGTTCCCCGCAATTGGGCCTGCCAAGCTCGGCATTCTTCCGGGGCCTCGGGCCGCGAGTGTATACTTTCCCCGAACGGTCTCTGGAGGTTGGACGAAGCAGAGCGAATAAGGTTAGGTGATTCTGCAGGCTAGCGACGCCAACCGCGCGCCGTGGCTGCCCGCACAGGCCCGGGGGGCCGGCGTAATTGAGCCCTGTGCGACAGCCCTGGGAAAACGGGTGGCCCAATCGACAATCATCCATCGCTCGTCGGAGGCGCAAGCTTATAATGGCGGCGTGCGCTACGGCATCATCGCTGACGACTTGGCGGGAAGCTGTGACGTCGCCGGTCGGTTGACCCTCCTGGGCTATCGTCCCATCGTATATGTCTCCCCCGTCAGCGGGAACAGAAGCCTCTCCTCCTTGCCCCAAGGAGCCGTGGTCATCATCAATACGCGCAGCCGCGATGGTTCGCTCCGCGAGGCGGTGGCCCGCGCCCAGGTCGCTGCCCGACTCTTGGAGCGAAGCGGCGCGCCGGTGATTTACCAGAAGATGGACTCAACGCTGCGCGGTCATTGGGCCGAGGAGATGAAGAGCATCGCCCGAGTAATCCACCCAGAGCACGTCTTCATGTGCCCGGCGTTCCCGGCTCAGGGGCGTTTCGTGCGCGACGGACATCTGCGCGTCTTGCCCGGCCCGTACCTTGACTTCGGTGCCTTCATGGAAGTCCGTGAGGGCCTTAGCTTGCGTGCCAGGACACAGCGGCGATGCGGCTGGGAGGCACTGGAGATTCCCCGCTGTGTGCTTCGGCGCGGGCCGAGAGCGATCCGCGCCGAAGTGCTCGCCGGCACGGGAACCGACTGCGTTGTCTTTGATGCGGCGCGCGACGCCGACTTGCAGGCCATGGGCCGCGCGTTTCGCAAGTCGACTGCACGTCTGCTTTGGGTGGGTTCGGCAGGCTTGGTGCCCTATGTGATTCCGCCACTGTTCAGACCGGAATCCGCCGCATGTCCACGACGACGCGCTCCCTGGCTGTTCATACAGGGAAGCCAGCGGGCTCTCAGCCGGAATCAATTTCTCCTGTTCGCACAGGCGCGAGGGGTCGATGCTATCGAGTTCTCACCTATTCGTGGCAGCAAGGAAAAGGAGGACTGGTGCGCGAGAGTGATCGCCGCGCTCGGCATGGGGCGAGACGTGGCGGTCTTGGCTCCCGAGGAGTTTGATGTCAGGGTGCGCACTGCTTTCCCGCGCTTCCTGAATTCGCTCCTTCGCGCTGTTTTGCGCCACGCGGAATTGGGTGGCGTTTTCGTCTCCGGCGGGAGGACTGCCGAAGCCGTTTGTGATAGCCTGCGAGTGAAGGCGCTGCGCGTCATCGAAGAAGTACGGCCCGGCATAGCGGCCAGCTTGGCCTTGGACGGGCGATGTCCGGGTCTCTGTTTAGTGACCAAAGCGGGCGGCTTCGGCAGCCCGCAAGAAGTCCGCGAAATCCTGGAGGAGTACGTCCGTGCGCGCTCGTGAAGTTCGCGGGAAGCCGAGAATCGGCATCACGCTGGGTGACCTGGCGGGGATCGGCCCGGAGGTGGCGCTGAAGGCCGTGCGCGACCCGAAGATTCTGGCCGAGGTGCGTCCGGTCCTGATCGGGCCGCGCGCGGTGGTCGAGCATTACGCCACACGCCTCAGACTCACTAAGCGCCTGTCGTTTGTCGCGGATCTTCCCGAGATTGTGAGCAGCACGCGGATTCACGTCCTCGACACCGGTCACTTCACCCTCCCGGCGATACCGTTTGGTGAGGTGCATCGCGAGTGTGGCCGCGCGGCTCTGGAAGCAATCCGCCGGGGTGTGGCGCTGGCCCGCGCAGGGCGCCTGGACGCGCTGGTCACCGGGCCGATTCACAAGAAGTCTGCGCAACTGGCAGGCATGGTGGGCGCGGGCCATACGGAATTCATTGCGTACCTCTGCGCAGTGAAGGACGTGCGGCTGATGCTGGTGGGTCCGCAGTTGCGCGTGATCCACGTGAGCGCCCACGTCAGCCTACGCAAGGCCCTTGATCTCATCACGCGGGAGCGCATCGTGCGCACCATCGAACTGGGCGTGGAAGTGCTGAAGCGGCTGGGCATCGAACGGCCGCGCGTGGCCGTAGCGGGCGCCAACCCGCACGCGAGCGATGCCGGGCTGTTCGGGCGCGAGGAGGAGTTGGAGATCGCCCCCGCAGTCGCCACCGCCGCGCGCCGCGGATACAACGTGCAAGGTCCGCTGCCTCCCGACACGGTGTTCTACCGCGCCGCCCAAGGCGAGTTCGACCTGGTCGTGGCCATGTATCACGATCAGGGACACATCGCCGCCAAGACGCTTGGCTTCGCGGATGCCGTCAACGTCACCGCCGGCTTACCGATTATCCGCACCTCTGTGGACCACGGGACCGCCTTCGATCTGGTCGGCCGGAACAAAGCCGATCCTCGCAACATGAAGCACGCCATTCTGCTGGCGGGCCGACTGGCCCGCCGCCAGCGGGCCGCCTAGCCGAGCTTGCTTTCTCTTCCGCTCAAGATTGCCTTCCACTCTGCCGAAACCTAAGAGGGAGCTTCGTAGGTCGACCTTCTCCGCCAGGTGGGGCTGGGCGTGTTTGGCCTCACCGGCGGAGAGGGTGTGCGCACCGGCGAGCGCGGGCAACTTGCACTCGTGCGACGCGCGAGCGCCATGACAGCAATTTCTGGAACAGACGCCTCCCTGCAGGTAGAGCGACGACGATGGCTGACAGTCATGTTCCATCCAAGCCGGTGGCAATTCCGAAGGGGATAATCCTTCCCCCCACCCTGGACCAGCAGGAGGCAGCAATTGAGGCTGGACTCCAGGCGTGGAGCAGCCAACTTCGTCTTTTCATCGAGGTCAATGCCGCGCTGGCAGGGGCGCTCGACCCGGAGGAGGTCCATGAGAAAATCCTGTCCCGGCTGAGGGAATCCACGCGGCTGGCGCACGCGTGCATCTACCGGCTGCTTCCCGAAGAGCGCGTGCTCCGTTGCGTTGCGGAGAGTGGCTACGTAATCCCGGAAGCACTTCGCACCCTTTCCCTGGATGGACCGGGGGTGGTGGCTTACGCCGCGCGAACAGCGGAGGCCCTCTATGTGCCCGATGTGACCAAGGACCCACGCTACTTGGGCGGTGACCCGGCTATCCGGTCCGAATATGCCGTCCCCCTCCGGATAGGCTCAAGTGTGCTGGGCGTCCTCGACATCGAGTCGGACCGGGTGGAGGGCATTCGCGCCGTGACCCGCAAGCTGGTGGAGCAAGTAGCCGCTCAGGTTCCCGCCGGTCTTCAGCGCAGTGACCTCTTCAAGAGACTCCAGGCCTCGGAGGAGCGCTTCCGCTCCATCTTTGAGCAGGGCCAAATCGGGGTAGAACTCGCCGATCTGGAGGGGAGAGTCATCGCCGTAAACCCGGGGTATGAGCGGATTCTGGGACATGGGCCCGGAGAACTGCTCGGCGCACATTTCAGCCAGTTTGTCCACCCGGAGGACGTCCAGATCGCGCTGGGCAAGGCGCGGGACTTGCTGGAGGGGAAGCTCGACACCTTCCAGATCGAGGCCCGTGCTCTCCGCAAGTCCGGCGAGTCCGTCTGGTGCGCGGTGACGGTCTCGCTGATTCGCGATTCCTCTGGCCGCCCCCTGCACACCCTGACCATGCTCGAAGACGTCAGCGCGCGCAAGAAGGCCGAAGAGGAGCGCGCCCAGCTTCAGGAGCAGCTCCTCCACGCCCAGAAGATGAAAGCGATCGGCACGCTCGCGGGGGGGATGGCGCACGACTTCAACAACCTGCTGGGAGTGATTCTGGGATACGCCTCGCTCATCCGCCGCCGGTTGCCGCCCGGGCATCCATTACGCGAACCCCTCGACATGATGGAAAAATCAGCGCGGCGCGGCGCTGAACTGACCGGTCAACTGCTGCAGTTTGCGCGGCAGGAAACCTTCCGGGTGGAGCGCCTAGACATTGGCGAAGTTGTGGCGCAGGTGCTGAGGATTGTGTCGGAAACCTTCGATCGCCGCATCCGCATTGAGACTCGCCTGGCGCCGGGATTGCCCTGCATCGGAGGGGATCCCGGCCAGCTTGAGCTGGCTCTCTTGAATCTCTGTATCAATGCCCGCGACGCGATGCCTGCCGGAGGCACGCTGACCATCGAGACGTCGGTCGTAATCTTCGGGGGTGAAGGCGCCCCGTGTCCCCCCCACTGCGTGCCCGGCGAGTATGTTCGCCTTGTGGTCGGAGACACGGGGGTGGGGATGGAACCGGAGCTACTGCACCGGATTTTCGAACCCTTCTTTACGACCAAGGAGCCCGGCAAGGGGTCGGGTCTGGGTCTGGCGACGGTCTATGGAATCGTCAGCAGTCACGGAGGCTGCATCCAGGCGACCAGCCAGATCGGCCGGGGATCAGAGTTCACGCTGCATCTGCCGGTGGTGCCTCGGCACGTCGAGCCTTCCGTGCAGGCGCCGCCAGCCCAGACAGAGGTCAAAAACGGCGCGGTGCTGGTGGTGGATGATGAACCCTTCATGCTTGCCTTTGCCGAGGAAGCTTTGCAGGAGCTCGGCTACCAGGTTTTGACCGCCGAGAGCGGAAAGCAAGCCTGCGAGATCTACACCCAGCGAACCGCGGAAATTGATTGCGTGCTTCTGGACATGGTGATGTCTGGTCTGAGCGGGCGCGAGACCCAGGAGGCGCTGCGCGCCATCAACCCCGGGGTGAAGGTCATTCTGGTCTCCGGCTACAGTGGCGGTGCAGAGGCTGACCGGGCCCGGGAGTCGGGGGCAGTTAGGTTTCTCCCCAAGCCGTACACCGTGGAAACCCTGGCGCAGGTACTGAAAAGCGTCCGCCGGGGGAACGGGGCGGATAAGGACGGTGCAGTGTGAGGATTTTGATTGCCGAGGACGATGCCGTTTCGCGCCGCCTGCTCGAAACGCTTCTGGCGCGGTGGGGATACGACGTAGTCGTTGCGGCTGACGGCGAGGAAGCCTGGCAGCACCTGCAGCGGGAGGAGGCCCCGCACCTGGCCATCCTGGATTGGATGATGCCTGGTATGGGTGGGTTGGAGATTTGCCGGAAGGTGCGCGAAGTCGGCCACCCGTCGCCCGCCTACCTCATTCTCCTCACGGCCCGCACGGCGAGCGAGGACGTCGTCGAGGGTCTGGAAACTGGGGCTAACGACTATGTGACCAAGCCTTTCAACCGCGAGGAATTACGCGCCCGCGTGCAGGTGGGGGTGCGCGTGGTGGAGTTGCAGGCCAGCCTCGCCGAGCGCGTGCGGGAACTGGAGCAAGCCATGGCACGCCTCAAGCAGCTCCAGGGACTCCTTCCCATCTGCTCCTACTGCAAGAAAATCCGTGCCGACCAGAACTACTGGCAGCAAGTGGAGAGTTACATCAGCGAGCATTCGGAGGCCATCTTCAGCCACGGCATCTGCCCGGACTGCTTCGAAAAGTTCGTGAAGCCCGAGCTTGAGAAGCTGCATTCGCCCCGGGAGACAGAACCATGAAGACCGCTGACAACTCCGGGACGAAACCTCTATCGGCGGCTTGGCGGCGCCGCGCTGCTGCGGGACCGCTGGGGTGAATGCTCTCAGACGGTCCGACCCAGCGGCCTCGGCCTCTCTGAAGGGAGTTTAACTGTGAGGAAGATAGCTTTCGGTACATTGTTACTGATGTCGATAGCTGTCCTCGCCTGGCCGCAGAAACCTCCTACCGACTTGACAGAAATGAAGCTTGAAGACCTGATGAACATCGAGGTCGAGTCCGTCTATGGTGCCTCCAAGCATCTGCAGAAGGTGACCGAAGCGCCCGCCTCGGTCACGATTGTGACGTCCGAGGAGATCCAGAAATACGGCTACCGGACCCTCGCCGACATCTTGCAAAACGTCAGAGGCTTCTACGTCTCCTACGATCGGAACTATAGCTATGTCGGAGTGCGCGGTTTCGCCAGACCCGGGGATTACAACTGCCGCATCCTGCTGCTCGTGGATGCCCACAGAATCAACGAAAACCTTTATGACTCGGCCTCTATCGGCACGGAGTTTCCCCTCGACGTGGATCTCATTGACCGGGTCGAGATCATCCGCGGTCCGAGTTCATCCATTTATGGGACGAATGCCTTCTTCGGAGTGATCAACGTTATCACCAAACGGGGACGGGATCTGAAAGGCGTGGAACTCTCGGGTGATTTGGCCAGCTTTGGGACGGGCCTAGGCCGCGCGAGCTACGGCAACAAGTTCAAGAACGGTCTGGAGATGCTCGTTTCGAGCTCGTTATATCACAGCCACGGGCAGCGCCTGTATTACAAGGAATTTGATAGCCCCGACACGAACCACGGTATCGCGGAAAACGCCGACGGCGACCAATTTGGGCAATTCTTCGCCAATCTCACCTACCGAGATTTCAGCTTCCAGGCCGTCTATGCGTCCCGGGAGAAGGGGATTCCTACCGGCTCGTTCGAAACGGTCTTTAATGACCCGCGAAACCGCACGACAGACGCCCAGGGCTATCTGGACCTCAAGTACGAACGCAGCTTCGGCAATCAATGGCAGCTTCTGGGGCGCTTTTACTATGACCAGTACAACTACGATGGCGACTACGTGTACGACTACTCCGAATCGGCCACCCCTTCCTTGGTTGTGAACAAAGACGTCGGTCGCGGCAAATGGTGGGGCGGAGAGCTGAAGCTTGCGAAAACGCTCCTCGAAAGACATAAGTTCACGTTGGGTTCCGAATTTCGACATAACCTGCAACAGGACCAGATTAACTATGATGTTTCCCCTTTCGTTCAATATGTCGACGATAGGAGGAACTCCAAGTTCTGGGGCCTCTATCTGCAAGATGAAATCACTCTTCGCAAGGACCTTGTGCTGAATGCCGGCGTGCGGCACGACCGTTATGCAACTTTTGGCGGTACCACCAATCCGCGCCTGGGCTTGATTTACAGCCCCTTCAAGAAAACCACACTGAAACTTCTCTACGGCGACGCCTTTCGTGCCCCCAATGTTTACGAACTCTTTTATTACACTTCGAGTCAAAAATCTAATCTCAATCTTAAGCCTGAAACCATCAAGACCTACGAAGTCGTCTGGGAACAATACCTTGGCAAGCGCTTCCGCGTGGCGGCCAGCGGCTTCCATTACAACATCGAGGGCCTCATCAACCAGCAAACCGACCCTGTGGACGGATTATTGGTCTTCAGGAACACCGAAAAAGTTAGCGCCGAAGGCCTGGAGCTGGAATTGGAGAAGAAATGGGCCTGGGGTTTGGAGGGCGGACTCAACTACGCCTTTCAAGATGCCAAATCCCAAACATTCGGAGGACAGCTGACCAATTCGCCCAAGCACCTGGGCAGGTTTAACCTGAGTGTGCCGCTAGTGAAGAAAAAGCTGTTTGCGAGCATGGACGCCCGGTACGTCGGCAAGAGGAAGACCCTCGCCGGGAACAATGCGGGCGCCTACGTGGTTCCTGACTTTACGCTCTTCAGCCGGAATCTCCGGAAAGGTTGGGAGATTTCGGCGAGCCTCTACAACCTGTTTAACAAGAGATATGGCGACCCTGGATCGAACGACAACCGTCAAGACATTATCGAACAGGACGGCCGCAGCTTTCGATTGAAGATTGGTTATCGTTTTTAGCTGCAGGCGGACAAGAGTCGATGCCAACGATGCCGCGAGAGGTTGCCAGTTTGTTTCGCTCCTGGGCATGGACGCTCTTGTTTCGCAAGAGCCCGTGCCTGGCGCTCACCATCACCTTCTGGGCTGTCATGGGCAGTGCACCCCACGCCCGTGCCCAAGCGGAAGGTGTGGGTGAGTATCAAGTCAAAGCAGCCTTCTTATATAACTTCGCGAAGTTTGTGGAGTGGTCCCCCGAAGCGGTGCCTAAGGCCGATGCCCCCTTCATTCTCGGCGTGGTCGGTGAAGATCCGTTTGGCCCGGTGCTCGAGGAGACCCTCAAAGGTAAGACCGCCAACGGCCACCCCTTTGCGATCCGGCGATTCAGAAGGGAAGAGGACGCCAGAGGTTGTCAAATCCTCTTCACGAGTTCCTCGGATCAAAGGTACATCCGATCTCTTCTTGCCATCCTGAAGGGTTCGAGCGTTTTGACCGTGGGAGAGACCGAAGGGTTCTGCCGACTGGGCGGGATTGTTAACTTCACCCTGGAAGAGGACAAGGTTCGTTTCGAGATCAATAGGGACGCCGCGGAACGCGCGCGGTTGAAGATCAGTTCAAAGCTCCTGAGTGTCGCCAAGGTGGTTCGCGACCAGCAGTGAGAGCAAGCGAGCAACGATGAGTGGTTACCGAGATCTCTCCATCCGGCGCAAACTCACGACGATCATCATGTTGACCAGCGGCGTGGCGATCTTGCTGGCTTGTGCCGCCTTTGTACTTTACGACCTGGTCACCTTCCGGCGTGCCATGACGCGCGATTTGTCGACCGTGGCAGAGATCATCGGTCAGAACAGCACCGCGGCGCTGGCCTTCAACGACCCTAAGGCCGCAACACAGGTCCTCGTCGCCTTGCGAGCCAAGCCCAACGTGGTTTTCGCCTGTACCTATACCTGGAGCGGAGAGGTCTTCGCCCGCTACCAACGCGAGGATGTGAAGACGAGTTCGCTGCCCCCCGCGCCTCAACCGGATGGGAGCCGTTACGGGGGGGGCCGTCTGGCGATCTTCCGGCGGATCATACTCGATGGCCAACCGGTGGGGACGATCTACATCGAGTCGGACCTTAGCGAGATGGATTTGCGACTGAAACGCTATGCCGGGATCGTCGGCTTGGTCATGCTGGTGTCGTCGTTCGTCGCCTTTCTTCTCTCCTCGAAACTCCAGCGGGTCGTGTCCGAGCCGATTCTCGGTTTGGCGCAGACGGCCAAAGCCGTCTCGCTGGGGAAGAATTATTCCATCCGAGCCGTAAAGCACAACCAGGATGAGCTGGGCCTTCTGGTTGACGGGTTTAACGAGATGCTGGCGCAAATTCAGGCGCGGGACGACAAGCTCCAGCGACACCGCGAGCACCTGGAAGAGGAGGTGGCCGCGCGCACCGCCGAACTCCGGGCCCTGAATGCCCAGCTCACCGTCGCCGAAGGGAAGGCCGCACAGGAGCGGAATCTCCTGCGTACTCTGATCGATACCCTTCCCGACTATATCTTCGTCAAAGACACTGAGAGTCGCCTGATTCTCAATAACATTGCGCACCAACACCTCCTGAGAGCGCGCAGCCAGGAGGAAGTGGTCGGCAAAACGGACTTCGATTTCTTCTCCCCGGAGCTCGCCGCTCGGTACCGGGCCGATGAACAAGAAGTGATACGGTCCGGCCAACCCCTCGTTGCCCGGGAAGAACCCACCGTAACCTCAGAAGGCAAGCAGCAATGGCTCTTGACCAGTAAGGTACCTTTCCGAGATAGCTACGGAAAGATTGCAGGAATCGTTGGCATCAGTCGGGACGTCACCGAGCGGAAGCGGGCCGAGGAGATCCTGCGGGAGAGCGAAGAGAAGTTCCGTGGCCTCTTTCAAAGCGCGGCGGAGGGGATACTCGTCGCGAACCTCGAAACCAAGAAGTTCGTGTATGCCAATCCTGCCGTGTGCCGAATGTTGGGCTACACGGAAGAAGAACTGGTACACATGGGCGTAAGTGATATTCATCCCCAACAGGATTTGGAGTGGGTTATGGCTGACTTCATGGCCCAGGCACGCGGCGAAAAAAAGTTGGCGTCAGCCATTCCGTGTCTGCGCAAAGACGGGACTGCGATATATGCCGACGTCAACGCCAGCCGTCTGGTAATCGACGGAAAAGACTGCAGCGTCGGTTTCTTCACCGACATTACCGCTCGCAAGCGCGCGGAGGAGGCGCTACGGACGAGTGAGGAGCGGTCCCGGATCGTCGCTGCGAGTATCTCGGATTTGATCTACGAGTGGGACCTCAAAGACAAGGTTGATTGGTATGGGGACGTGGACAGCTTGATGGGGTATCCGGCGGGAGGCTTCCCGAGAACGCTTAACGGCTGGGCAGCCGCGCTCCACCCGGAGGACAAGGAACGCGTGTGGGTGGCCGTTGAGAATCAGCTCAAGGGCGTGGCGCCGTACGACTTCGAAGAATACCGCATAGCAGAAAAGGACGGCGGGTGGCGATGGTGGTCGGCGCGCGGCACCGTGCTCAGAGACGAACAGGGTCAACCTCGCAGCTGGATCGGTGCCGTAACCGACATCACCGAGCGGAAGCGGGCCGAGGAGACCCTGCGGGAGAGCGAAGAGCGGTTCCGTGGCCTCTTTCAAGGTGCGGCGGAGGGGATACTCGTCGCGAACCTCGAAACCAAGAAGTTCGTGTATGCCAATCCTGCTGTGTGCCGAATGTTGGGCTACACGGAAGAAGAACTGGTACACATGGGCGTAAGTGATATTCATCCCCCACAGGATTTGGAGCGGGTTGTGGCTGAGTTCATGGCCCAGGTACGCGGCGAAAAAACGTTGGCGTCAGCCCTTCCGTGTCTGCGCAAAGACGGGACTACGATATATGCCGACATCAACGCCAGCCGGCTGGTGGTCGACGGAGAAGACTGCAGCGTCGGTTTCTTCACTGACATTACCGCTCGCAGGCGGGCCGAGGAGGGGTTGGTGGAGGCTAAAGACGCCGCCGAAGCTGCCACCCGTGCCAAGAGCGAATTCCTGGCCAACATGAGCCACGAGATCCGCACGCCCATGAACGGCATCATCGGCATGACGGAACTGGCGCTCGACACCGAGCTCAGTCCCGAGCAGCGGGAGTATCTCGTCATGGTCAAGGATTCGGCCGACAACCTGTTGACCCTAATCAACGACATCCTGGACTTTTCCAAGATTGAGGCGGGAAAGCTCGGCCTCGATCTCATCGACTTCAACCTGCATGACATGCTCGGCAATACGATGAGGACGCTGGCTCCGCGGGCGAGTGCGAAAGGTCTGGAACTTGTCTGTCTAACTCCGCCCAGCGTGCCGCGGGATCTGGTGGGCGATCCCGGCCGCTTGCGGCAAATTCTGGTCAACCTGGCCGGCAACGCCATCAAGTTCACGGAGCGGGGGGAAGTGGTCGTCCGCGTCGAGATACAATCCCAGACGGAGGCGGGGGTCGATTTGCACTTTGCCGTCACCGACACGGGGATCGGTATTCCGCGCGAGAAGCAGCAACTGATCTTCGAGGCCTTTGCGCAGGCCGATGCCTCGACGACGCGGAAGTATGGGGGGACGGGGCTGGGTTTGACGATCACCTCCCAACTGGTGAAGATGATGGGAGGGCGCATCTGGGTGGACAGCAAGCCCGGCCAAGGGAGCACCTTTCATTTCACTGCTCACTTCGGCTTGGCCCCGGCCCCGACGAAGCCGCACGCGCTCCGGGAAACGGTCTGCCTGCGCGACATGCCGGTGCTGGTGGTGGACGACAACGCCACCAACCGACGTATCCTGGAAGCCATGCTCACCCACTGGGTGATGCAGCCCACCTTGGCCGAGGGCGGACGGGAGGCTTTGGGCTACATGGACGCGGCCAGGAACGCCGGAAAACCTTACCCCCTGGTGCTCATCGACGCTCAAATGCCCGACATGGACGGCTTCGCCTTGGCCGAGCAGATCAAGCAGGATCCGACCCTCGCGGGGGCCACCATCATGTTGTTGACCTCTGCCGGGCAGCGAGGCGATGCCGCCCGCTGCCGGGAGTTGGGTATTGCCGTCTACCTGATCAAGCCGATTCGCCAGTCCGAGCTCTTGGAAGCTATCCTACTGGCGCTCGGGAGGCCCTCCCGGGAGGGAGAACGGCCCGTGGTCCTCACCCGGCATTCCTTGCGGGAAGCCCGGCGCAAGCTCCGCGTTCTGGTCGCAGAGGATAACGTCGTCAACCAAGCGCTGGTGGTCCGCCTGCTGGAAAAGCAGGGGCACACGGTGGTGGTGGCCCGCAATGGCAAAGAGGCGCTGGCCATCCTGGAGAATTCCGCCGGCCGCGCCTTCGACTGCGTGCTGATGGACGTGCAGATGCCCGAGATGGATGGCTTCGAGGCCACCGCGGCCATCCGGCAGAAGGAGGAAGCCAGTGGCATTCACCTCCCGATTATCGCCATGACGGCGCATGCGATGAAGGGCGACCGGGAACGTTGTCTGGCGGCGGGGATGGATGGCTATGTGTCCAAGCCCATTGAGCCTAAGGAGCTCTTTGAGGCGCTGGAGGGTTTCGAACCCTCTCCCCGTAAGGATGAGGAACGCGCGGACGGCCTGGGGCCCGTGGAGCCAGTCTGGGACTTCTCGGCGGCGCTGGCGCGCGTTGACGGCGACGCCGAGCTTCTAGGAGAATTGGCGAGGCTTTTCCTCGGAGACTGTGCGAGGCTGGTGTCGGCAATCGAGGCGGCGGTGGCCGGTCGTGACAGTGAAGCCTTGGAGCGCGCCGCCCACGCGCTGAGGAGTGCGATTGGCAACTTCGATGCGCAGGCTGCTCTCGAGGCCGCCCTGAAACTGGAGATCATGGGCCGTGAGGGTCATGTGGCAGAGGCCGAGGAAGCCTGTGCGGCGCTCGAGCGACAGGTGGAACGCCTGAAGCCGGCGCTCGCTCATTTGGGCGGTAGAGTGGCGCTGTGAAGATCCTGGTCGCCGATGATGATGCCGTCTCCCGTCGCTTGCTCGAAGTGACGCTGAAGAAATGGCATTATGACGTGGTGGTGGCGGAAGACGGCGACAAGGCCTGGGAAGTGCTCCAACGGGAAGATGCTCCGCAGTTGGCCATCCTCGATTGGGTCATGCCCGGCATGGACGGCCCCGAGATCTGCCGACAGGTCAGAGCCTTCGGCGATCAACGCTATATTTACCTTCTCCTCCTGACCGCCAAAAGCGAGAAGGAAGATCTGGTCAAGGGCATGGAAGCTGGCGCAGACGACTTCCTGAGTAAGCCGTTCGATGCCCAGGAACTGAGAGCCCGCTTGCGTGCGGGGATTCGCATTCTCGAGCTGCAGGAAACGCTTCGGGCGCAGGCCACGCACGATTCCCTGACCGGCCTGTGGAACCGTGCGGCAACTTTCGATTTCCTCCGGCGGGAACTCAGCCGTGCCAGACGCCAGGGAGCGCCCGTCAGCATCGTCATGGCCGACCTGGATCATTTCAAGCGCATCAACGATGCGCACGGGCACCTGGTGGGCGACGTGGTCCTGCGCGAGGTTGCGCGCCGGCTCTCATCCTCGGTGCGAGGCTACGACGTCACCGGACGCTTTGGGGGAGAAGAGTTCTTGCTTGTCTTTCCGGGCTGCGCGGTCCGGAATGCGGTAGATAGGGCCGAGCAGTTGCGGGCCTGCGTCAATCGGGAGCCGGTGGAAACGCCCGAAGGCCCCATTTCCGTCACGCTCAGTCTGGGGGTAGCAGGGAGCGAAGCAACCCGGGCGACGGATCCTGACTCATTGGTGCGCGCTGCCGACGCCGCGCTTTATCGCGCCAAGAGTAGCGGACGGAACCGCGTCGAGCTGGCAGCAGGCGAGGAACTTCACGTTCAGCCTTCTCCTCCGGACCCAAGGAGCCATGCAGCCCAGCCGCACTAGAGGCCGGTGGTCCTTTCGCTTCCCCGCGTGCGTCGACCGCAAAATGCAATCTCGGGGAGAATTAGCGCGACGTTCCCTTGACGACTGTGCGAAACTGTAGCCCGCGGCAGGGGCGGCTGTAACCTGCCGCGAGGCGGATAGGGCGCCGACACGGTCGCCCCTGCTTCCGCCCCGGGACTTCAGGTGCCGGGCTGGAACCGTCACGTGGCCCAGCGGAGGAAACCCGCCTAGCTCCAGGCGACAAAACCAAATGCCTCCAGGCGGCATTTCCCGCCCTGGAGGAGGAGGCCTTCCCATGAAGATCCTGATTGCCCAAGAAGAAGAGGTTGTCCGCGGCATGCTGGAAACGACACTTGCCAAGTGGGGACACGAGATCGTCGCGACCTCCGGTGGAGGTCAGGCCTGGAAGGAGCTCCAGAAGGAGGGCGCGCCGAGATTGGCCATACTGGACCACACACTGCCGGGCATGGAGGGCATGGCGGTCTGCCGGGAAGTCAGGAAGCATACGGAGACGCCTTACGTTTACATCCTGTTGACCATGGCCCAGGGCCAGGAGCAGGAGATGCTGGAAGGAATGAAGGCCGGCGTGGACGACTTCCTGATGAAGCCGGTCAATGCAGATCAATTGATGATCCGTGTGCGCATCGCCCGGCGCATCCTGGAGCTACAGGAGGAACTGCGCAACGCGCACGAGGCCATCGGCTATCAGACCACCCACGACCCGCTCACGGGTTTGTGGAACCGCACGGCCATACTGGACAGCTTGCTTCGGGAACTGGCCCGCGTCCGACGCGAGGGCAGCCACGTAGGTATCATCCTCGCCGAGGTGGATCACTTCAAGAGCATCAACGATACTTACGGGCACCAAGTGGGTGACGCCGTGCTCCGCGAAGCGGCGCGCCGCGTCCGTTCCATCGTGCGGCCTTACGACACGGTGGGGCGCTATGGCGGGGAGGAGTTCCTGATTATCGTGCCGGGCTGCGACGCAAAGAACGCACTGGCCCAGGCCGAACGGCTCCGCGCCTCCCTTGTGGGGGAGAGCATGGATATCTCTGAGTGGGGGAAGTTCACTTCGGCCAAAGAGGGAAAGCTTCAGGTCACGTTCAGCTTGGGTGTGGCCGCGGCCGAAAAGATGAAAGAGACGGAGCCTCTCCTCCATGCCGTCGAGACCGCCCTGGCGCACGCCAGGACCGCCGGGCACAATCGTGCCGAGGTGGCCACGGAGGCGGACTTCAAGTAGCCCCCATCGGGGCATCATTCCACGGCGATGTGAGTTTCCGTCCGCTCGACGCCCTCGAGTTTCTGGATCTGGTCGATCACCAGCGCGTTGAGTTTCTTCTCGCTGGGCGTTTCTACGTAAACAAACACATCCGGCAGACCCCAGCAGGCGTCGGCGTGCCGCACCCCTTCCATCTGGCTTACCGCGGCAACGATCTCCCGCACCTTGCCAGGCCGCACATTGACCAAGATGTAAGCTCTCATATGCTTTCCTTCCGGCGGGAAGGGAACTGACGTTTGTCCCGGGCCAGTGTCCCCATCCGTCCCGCCTTCTATCGAATCGCTGTGCTCCCCGAAGGCTCACATTCTAACACCACTCCCCAGGCAACATGGAGTGCGACTGCAAAGGCCTACCTCTCCCCAAAAACAAGGGAACTTTTGGGCAGGCCTTTGCGTTTCTCCAGATAGCTGAAAGAGAGGAGTATGCCTTCCATGAGAAAGCTTCTGTTTGGACTAGCGATGATCTTAGTGGCGGGATCTTATGCGCTGGCTGCGGACCGCTGGCTACACGTCAAGGTTGAAGAGAGCGGCGCCAATGGTGAGACGGTGCGGATCAACATGCCGCTGTCTCTGGCGGAGAAGGTTCTCCCTGTCATCCACACCGACAAGCTGCGCGACGGCAAGGTGAAGGTGGACAGCACCGATATCCAGGACCTTGACCTGCGGGCCATCGTAGAAGCGCTGCGCACCACGCCGGACAACGAATTCATCACCGTGGAGAGCACGCACGAGAACGTCCGCGTGGCGAAGGCGGGCGGTAACCTGCTCATCAGAGTGCGGGACTCGCACAGAAAAGGGGCCGCCAAGACGACGGCCGAAACCAAGACAGTGGCCGAAACCGTGGATGTCATGATCCCCTTTCCGGTCGTCGAGGCTCTGTTGTCCGCGGGCAAAGACGAACTCGACGTCCTGGCCGCGGTGCGCGCCCTGAGTGCGGTGGGTGACACGGTGCTGGTGGCCGTGGACGATCAGCACGACAAAGTCCGCATCTGGGTGGACTCGCGGAACACGATGGAGTAAGGAGGTGCGCTATGCCGACAGGTCCAGCAACAGTGGCTGGCGGCGCGGGCGCCATGGTACTCGGAACGTTGCTTGTGGCCGGTGCTTTTGTTTACGACATGGGCGCCATCAAGGTGTCCGTCCAGGGCAAAAAGCCCGGCGGGGAGAACATCCGGCTGATAGTGCCGGCGGCAGCGGTGCCGTTGGCCTTGCCGTTCGTGCCGGATAAGGATTTGCAGGAAGCGGCGGAACAGGTCCGCCCCTGGCTGCCAGCCATCGAGGCGGCGACCGAGGAACTGGAACGCTGTCCCGATGGCCCCCTGGTACAAGTCACCAGCCCGCACGAGAAGGTCAGCATCGTCAAGCGCGGAGATTCACTGGTCATCGATGTGGACGACACGAACGAGACCGTCCATGTCACCGTGCCTCTGAAGCTGGTCAGCGTGGTTGCCAACCAGATCGCGCGAGTCCCTCCGCCCAAAGCCGAGCGTGCGGCGAAACCGACGCCTTCCGAGGCTGCTGCCTTGTAGTCCTCGCGGCGGGCGCAAGCGTCACTCTTCGGCGTGCCCAGCACTTGGTTCGGGCGCATGATCGTGCCCGGGCGTCGAGGATATCCGCACGCCGCAGTCAACGAATCCGATGTAGGTCTTGCCACGCAGCGTCATGCCAGCGTCTTGCGAAATCTCCTGGAACTCAGCCAAAGCGTGATTACCCCCATTGCGGCCAGCGCGAGCATCTGCGGCCAGAGGATGCCGAGGCCCACGCCCTTGAGGAAGATTCCGCGGATGATGACCAGAAAGTAGCGGAAGGGATTGAGATATGTCAACCACTGCACGACCCTCGGCATATTGGCGATGGGGAACATGAAACCCGAGAGCAGCACGGCCGGCATGAAGAAGAAAAAGGTGGTCATCATGGCCTGCTGCTGGGTCTGGCTGACCGTAGAGATCAACAGGCCGATCCCAAGCGTCGTGAGCAGGTAAAGGGCCGTGGCGAGGAGCAGCAACCCGAGACTGCCCCGGATCGGCACTTCAAACCACAGCACCCCCACCAGCGCGACGACGATTACATCCACAAAGCTGAACAGGGCAAAAGGCAGGGTCTTGCCCAGGATGAACTCGGCCGGCGTGATGGGCGTGACCATGATCTGTTCCATCGTGCCGATTTCTTTCTCGCGCACCACGGCCATGCTGGTCAGGAGCAGCGTGACCAACGTCACGATCATGGCGACCACGCCGGGGACGTAGAAGTTGCGGCTTTCCAGGTTCTCATTAAACCAAGCCCGCGTCTGGAGTTCCACCTGTCCGGGTTGCCGGGTGCTACCGAGCAGCCGGCGAAGCTGCGCGTTCAAGACTTCCTGCGAGAACTGGCCCGTGATCTTGGCGCTGTACCCGAGTACGATTCCGGCGGTGTTCGAATCGGTACCGTCCACCAGCATCTCGAGCTGGGCCGTTCGCCCCGCCCGCAGATCCTCCTCGAAGCCCTTGTCCATATGGAGCACCACCCGGACTTCACCCCGGTCAAGCAACGCGCGCGCGCGGGTTTCGCTTGTGACGTGCTCCACGACGTCAAAATAGCCGGACTCCACGAAGCGGCTCACCAGTTCACGACTGGTGACACTGTGGTCGAGGTCGTAAACCGCGGTAGCAACGTGTCTCACATCCGTGGTCACGGCATACCCGAACACCAGCAACTGCATGACGGGCACCACGAAGATCACCGCCCGCATCCGCGGGTCGCGAAACACCTGGATGAATTCTTTGATCAGCATGTGTTTGAGGCGTTCGCGCATGGCTACACCAGCTTCTTCTTGAACGTTATGTTGGCCAGGAGCACCATGGCAGCCCCAAAGAGCGTCAAGAGGGCTGCCTCGCCAGCCAGAATCTCCAGCCCGACGCCCTTCAAGTAGATGCCTTTCAACAAGGCCACGAAATACCTCGCCGGGATCAGGTACGTGATCAGTTGGAGCGGTTTTGGCATGTTGGCGATGGCAAACACGAAGCCGGACAGCAAGAGGGCCGGGACAAAGGTCATCACCATCGCCAACTGATTGGCCAGGAGTTGGCTCTTGGTCACAATGCTGATGAGCAGGCCCAGTGACATGGCCCCGACCAGGAAGATCGCCGCGCAGGTGAAAAGCAGCGCGACGCTGCCGCGCAGGGGCACGCGAAACACGAACTCACCCATCAGCACGGCCAGTAAAACGTCGAACAGCCCGATGGCGAAGTAGGGGACGAGCTTGCCGAGAATCAATTCCCGCCCCTTGACGGGCGTGGAGATGAGTTGTTCCATCGTGCCCCGTTCCCATTCCCTAGCTACCGTCAGCGAAGTCAACATCGCGGCGATGACCATCATGATGACGGCAATCAGACCGGGGATGATGTAGTTCCTCGATTCCAGATCCGCGTTAAACCAGACCCGCGGGCGGAATTCCAGCGGCGCGCGTGGGACGCGGTTGCCGTGCCGCTGGATCTGCCCCAGGGCCACCTGCTGCGAATAGGCCAGCACCACGGCCTCCGCGTAACTCACGGCGAGCGTAGCTGTGTTGGAATCGCTCCCATCCACGATGAGTTGGACCGAGACCGCGCGGCCGGATTCAACACGGTCCGCGAAGTCCCGCGGAATGACGAGGGCGCCCAGCGCCTGGGCAGAATCGATGGCCTGTTCCACCTCCCGGTAAGTGCGCACATAGCCCCGCACCGAGAAGTAGCGGGAGCCATCGAACCGGCTAATGAATTCCCGGCTGGCCGGGGACTCGCTCTGGTCCCAGACCACCAGCGGGACGTTATCCACGTCGAGCGTCAGGGCATACCCGTATAGCATCATCAGCAGCATGGGAATGGCGATGGCCATCCCCAAGCTCCGCGGGTCGCGGAAGATATGAATGAATTCCTTGCGAACTATAGCCCGGACTCGACGCAGGTTCATGCTTGCACCGCCTGCTGGGCCTGTTCGGCCCGGTCGCGCGCCTCAATGAGTGAAACGAAAACATCTTCGAGCGAAGGAGCAATCTTCTCCACCCGTGCGACTTGGTAGCCTCTGTCTTTCAGGAAACTGCGGATCGCATCGGCGGTTGCTTCCCCGTCCTCCGCGACCACGTGTAAACCCTTGCCGAATAGAGCGACTTCCTTGACCCCCGCGACCTGCAGAATTTCGCCCATCGCGTCTTGCGGACGTTCGCAGAGGACCTCCAGGACATCCTCCGGCATGAGCTCCGTCTTGAGCACCTCTGGGGTGCCGATGGCAATCAGTTCGCCACGATAGATCAAGGCGATGCGGTCGCAGTACTCGGCCTCATCCATGTAGTGGGTCGTGACGAACACGGTGACGCCGCGGCCGGCGAGTTCGTAGATCAAGTCCCAGAACTGCCGCCGGCTGATGGGGTCCACACCAGAGGTGGGTTCGTCGAGAAAAATAATGGGCGGCTCGTGCAGGATGGCGCACCCCAGTGCCAGCCGCTGCTTCCAGCCACCTGAAAGAATGGCCGTACGGGAGTGCCGGTGCTCCCTGAGACCGGCCATCTCAATCACCCATTCCTTGCGCGCCTGCTTTTTCTCCGGCGGGAGGCGGTAGATGCCACTGTAGAAGTCGATGTTCTCCTCGACGGTCAGGTCTTCGTAGAGCGAGAACTTCTGGCTCATGTAGCCGATGTGAGCTTTGATCTTCTCCGCTTCGGTGCGGACGTCGAAGCCCGCGACGGTCCCGCTGCCGCTGCTGGGCGCGAGAATGCCGGTAAGCATGCGGATGGTGGTGGATTTGCCGGCGCCGTTGGGCCCGAGGAATCCGAAAATCTCACCCTTCGCCACTTCGAAACTGATGCGATTCACAGCTACGAAGCTGCCGAAGCGCCGCTCCAGGTCTTCTACGACTACGGCCTTGTCGGTTCCAACCCTGTCCATTGCGTCTTCATGCGTAGCGCCGGCTTCTTGCCGGGCCGCCGGGACGGCGGCGCTACTGTAGTGGCGGTGTCCCCACGGTCGCTTCTGCCGGCGAGGACGCCGGCGCTACTATTTCCCCCCCTCGCCCAGCACCGAGATAAAAACATCTTCCAAGGCCGGCTCGATGGGCCGAATTTCCTCCGCCTTGAGGCCTGCGGCAATGAGCGCGTCCTCCGCCTGCTTTGCCGCCGTCCCGGGATCGTCGGTGACGATGTGCACACGATCACCGAATAGGCCCACCGAAATACCGGGGAATCGCTCGCGCAGCAGGGCCGTGGCCTTCCGGGGCTCAGTGGCGCGGATCTCGAGAATCGTCCCGCGCATGAGCTTTTTCACTTCGTCCGGCGTCCCGACGGCTAGAAGTCTGCCGCGATGGAGAAGCCCGACGCGGTTGGCGCGCTCGGCTTCGTCCAGGTAGGCGGTCGAGATGAAGATGGTGACCTTCTCGCGCAGCAACTGATACAGGATGCGCCAGAAATCCCGCCGCGACGCGGGGTCCACGCCGTTGGTGGGTTCGTCGAGAAACAGCACCTTGGGCGTGTGAATCAGCACGCAGGCCAGGCCCAGTTTCTGTTTCATCCCGCCCGAGAGGTTCCCTGCCAGGCGCTTCTTGAAAGGTATCAGGTTGCTGAAGGCCAGGAGGCGATCGATTCTCTCCTGCCGGCCCTCGCCCGGCACGCCATAAATGTCGGCATAAAACTCGATGTTCTCCATCACCGTGAGGTCCGGGTAGAGCCCGAAGCGCTGGCTCATGTAGCCGATGTCTTCCTTGAGTACCTCTGCCTCTTTCACGATGTGATGGCCCGCCACCCAGGCGTCTCCGGAGGTCGGTTCCATGATGGCGGTCAGGAGCCGCATCGTCGTGGTCTTCCCCGCGCCATCCGGTCCGACCAAGGCGAAGATTTCGCCTTCAACGATATTGAGAGTGAGTCCGTCGACGGCCCTCAAGCTGTTAAAGGACTTGGTAAGCTGCTCCATCCTGATGGCGTCCATCACTTACCCTTCTCTTCGAGCAGGATTTCCGCGTCGGCGGGCATGCCCGGCTTCAATTCCATATTGGGATTGCGGATGTCCACCTTGACGCGATAGACGAGCTTGACGCGCTCTTTCTCAGTCTGGACGTTCTTGGGTGTGAACTCTGCCTGCGAGGCGATGAAGGAGACGCGCCCTTCATAACGCTTGCCGGGATAGGTGTCAGCCGTCACGCGCACTCGTTGCCCGACCTTCACCCGCCCCAGATCAGTTTCATTGATGTAGGCCCGCAACCAGACATTTTCGAGGTCAGCAACAGTCACAATCGGAGTGCCCGCGGCGACGAATTCACCCGGCTCCACGTTCTTGGAAAGAACGACCCCCGAGAGCGGCGAGGCCAGCGTGGCATAGCCCAGGCGAGTCTCCGCCACGCCCAGCGCTTCTCTGGCTTGCTGGAGGCGGGCGCGCGCCTGCTCAATGCTCTCCCGGCGCGGGCCTTTCTTGACCAGCAGGAATCGCTCTTGAGCCTGCGACCACGCCGCGCGCGCCTGCTCAATCTGCTCGCGCCTGGGGCCTTCTTTGACGAGCTTGAACTGCTCCTCGGCTTCGCGTTGGCGAGCGAGCGCGGTCTCGTAAGCGGTGCGGGCTAGGTCATATTGCTGGGCGGAGACTGTCTCCTTCTTGTAGAGCCCTTCATACCGCTCGGCGTCCAGTTGGGCGCGTTCGGTTTCAGCTTTTGTCCGCCGCAGTACAGCTTCCGCCGCCGAAAGTTCTTCGGGCCTCGAGCCGGCAAGCATCTCGTCCAGCCGGGCTTTGGCCTGCTCGGCGGAGGCTTCGGCTTGGGCAATTTCCTCCGGCCGGGAGCCCGCCTCCAGTTCGGCGAGGGCGGCTTGGACCGCCTGAACTTCCGCCCTGCAAACGGCAACTTCCTGGATAAGCTCCGCGCTGTCCAGCCGGGCAACAGTCTGCCCGGTCTTGACGGTCTCACCCTCGTCCACCAAGCGCGCTTCCACCCGTCCCGGAATCTTGAAGCTCACCTCGGCATCCGTGACCTCGATGTTGCCCGAGACGCGGATCATCCGCCCGTCATGCGAGCGCCCCAGGAGGAAGTAGGCCAACACGGCCACCAGCAGAATCGCTGGAACCAGGATGATCAATCTCTTCTTGTTCTTCATTGCTGTGTCTCCGTGCTGTCAGTGCCTTGCGCCGGCGGAGCGGCGACTCCTGACCAGAACAGATCCAGGGTCGTGTCCAGCCGCCCTTGAAGTTGAGAGGATGGGTAGAGTGCCCACAACAAGAGGGCGCCAAAGAAGGTTTGCTGGAAGTGGCGCACGAATTCCGCAGGTTTGATGTCGCGACGAATCTCGCCCCGGCGCTGGCCTTCCGCCGCGACCTGCGCCAGGAGTCGGCCGCCGCGCGCGAGGTTCCGGCGCATCAACTTGAGGAATGATTCGCTGGAGAAGTTGGCGGCGAGCAGACCGCGCACTAGCCTGGGGCTGCGGCCTGGCTCCTCCGCCAGGGCGCGCGCCAGGCGATGCAAGACCGCGCGTACCGGCCCCGCACCTCGGCGAGTCTCGACCAGGGCGCCCTGCACCCTGGAAACTTGAATCTCACCGAAGCCGGCCAGCGCGTGCTCCTTGGAAGGGAAGTAGTTGAAGAACGTTCCCTTGCCCACGTCGGCCGCCTCGGTGATCTGCTCGACAGTGGTCGCAAAGAAGCCTTGCCGGGCGAAGAGGTCGAGCGCGGCACGGAGGATGCGCGCGCGGGTCTCGGCTTGGCGGCGGGCGCGGCGGCCGGGGCGGGCCGGCGCGGGGTCGATGCTGGGTGCGGAATTCATTGGTGACCTCAATTCATTTATGACCTATATTCATAAATGACTGTAGGTCATCCTAAGTCGCATCGTCAAGAGGACATTGTGTCCCCCGCCCCTGGGCCAGCGCGGCTCACAATGTGCGGTTTGGGCTGAACGAGCTATCACGGAATACAGGCTCCCGCCCGCGAAACTCGCGTGCCGCGCGAGGCCGTCATCTGGTGCGGCCATCGCCTTCCTCCGCCGTCTTTGTGGTATAGTCCCCGGGAATTTCCCAGCAGCGAGTAAGGACAACCCACGATGAGCATTGTGGAACAAGTCGAGAAAGATCTTCCCGCCGCCATGAAGGCGCAGGAGGCGCTGAGATTGAGCGTCCTACGCATGATGAAGGCGGCGCTCAAGAACAAGCAGGTTGAACTCGGTAAGCCACTCGACGACGCGCAGGCCGTGGCAGTGCTGCGCACGCTAGTAAAACAGCGCCACGAATCGGTCGAGCAGTTCCGCAAGGGTGGGCGGAACGATCTGGCGGACAAGGAAGAAGCTGAAATCAAGATCGTCGAGAGCTACCTGCCCGCGGCCGCGACTGAGGAGGAAATCGACGCTGCCGTCGCCGCCGCCATCGCCGAGACCGGCGCCACCGGGTCTAAGGATCTGGGCAGAGTGATGAAGACCGCGATGGCCAAACTGGCGGGCAAGAACGTGGACGGCAAGCGCGTCAACGAAAAGGCACGCGCCAAGCTTGGCGCCTGAGGTAGCGGCGGGTTTATCCCGCCATCAAGAGGCTGGCGACCTGAAGCCACCTCTACATCCTCCTTGCTTGGAGGCAGACTCATGGCTGCTGAATCGCCCGAGAAATCCCAGGGGACCACATTCCAGCCCTATGTGCCGGCGGACGCCGCGGTCCCCGAGCTTACAGTGCGTGCGGTGGTATTGGGCGCCCTGCTGGGGATAGTCTTCGGCGCAGTAACGGTCTACCTCGCGCTGCGTGCCGGGCTGACGGTGAGCGCCTCGATACCGGTGGCCGTGCTCGCCATCAGCATTTTCAAGAGGCTGGGGAAGTCCACCATCCTGGAAAACAACATCGTGCAGACGACGGGCTCCGCGGGTGAATCCATCGCCGCCGGAGTGGTCTTCACCCTTCCCGCGCTCATTTTCCTGGGCTTCTCGCTTGACTACCCCGAGATCCCGCGCGTGTTGCTGCTGGCGCTGGTGGGCAGCATTCTGGGCGTACTGTTCATGATCCCGCTACGACACCAGTTGAACGTGGTCGAGCACGGCACGCTCACCTACCCGGAGGGCACGGCCTGCGCCGATGTGCTGATCGCAGGCGAGAAGGGCGGCAGTTTCGCCGGCAAGGTTTTCGCGGGATTCGGTCTCGGCCTGGTTTACAAGTTGCTGAACGAGGCCCTGTTTTTCTGGCGGCCCCGGCCCATTTACCAGCCAGGCTGGTACCCGGGCGCGACGATCGCCGCTAATGTCACGCCGGAGTACCTGGGAGTGGGCTACATCATCGGGCCGCGCACGGCGGGCATGATCTTCGCCGGCGGCGTGCTCTCCTGGCTGGTGACGATCCCCATGATCAAGTTCTTCGGCCAGGGCCTCGCCGAGCCCATCTTTCCCGGCACAGTCCCCATTCGCGAGATGGACGCCTTCGCCATTTGGGGCGCCTACATCCGTCCGATCGGAGCGGGTGCGGTCTCCATGGCGGGACTGTTCACGCTGTCGCGCACGCTGCCCACGATTGTGCGTGCCCTGCGCACCACGGTTGGGCAGTTCAGGAAAGGCAAAGCAGCCGAAGCCGCCCCAGTTGCCGCGCTGCGCACGGAGCGCGAACTTCCTGGCACCGTCATTTTCGGGGGCTCGCTGGTAATGATCCTGATTGTGTGGGCGTTATTGGGGCTGCGTATCAACCCCGGCGTGAGTGGGAACCTCATCGCTTCGATTTTGGTGGTGATCTTCGGCTTCCTGTTTGTGACAGTGTCGGCGCGGATCGTGGGACTGATCGGCTCCTCGGCCAACCCCATTTCGGGCATGACCATCGCCACCCTGATGCTCACGGCACTGCTGTTTGTGGCGGCGGGCTGGACCTCGGGGGCTTACCCGGCCGTGGCGCTTTCCATTGGCGGCATCGTCTGCATCGCCGCGGCGGTGGGTGGAGCCACGTCCCAATCTCTCAAGACCGGCTTCCTGGTGGGCGCCACCCCGCGCCAGGCGGAAGTCGCCATGATCGTGGGGGCGCTGACCTCGGTGTTGGTGGTGGGCTTCACGCTCGTGCTTCTGAATCGTGCGTACACGCGCACTGACGCCCAGGTGCTGGAAAACGTGCAACTGACCGCGGAGATGCGCGTAGTGGGCGAGAGCGTCCGGGAAGGGAAAACGTACCAACTCATCAACATCATTGGCTCGCGGACGATTCCGGATGGCCGCTACCTCTATGACCCGGCGGCCAAACGCATCGAGTTTCAGGAACGCGTGGGCATCGGCTCGCAGGAACTCCCTGCACCGCAGGCCGTCCTGATGAGCACCGTCATCAACGGTATCCTACGCCAGAGCTTGCCTTGGGGCTTGGTCTTGCTCGGCGTCTTTATAGTCGTGGTGATGGAGCTGTGCGGTGTGCGCTCGCTGGCCTTTGCTGTCGGCTCTTACCTACCTATCGCCACCACGGCGCCGATCTTCTGCGGCGGCGTGGTGAGCTGGCTGCTGACGAAGATTACCAGGCGCCAGGAAGGTGAGGTTTCGAGCGGCGCCCTGTTTGCCGCGGGCCTCATCGCCGGCGGTTCCATTGGCGGCCTGGTCCTCGCTGGCATCGTCGGCTCCAAGCTGGATACGCGCCTGGGGTTCGATCTGCTGAACGGAATCTCGGTTGGCACCAAATACTGGCCGAGCATCGCCAACTCCAGCCTCATCGGCCTGCTCGTCTTTCTGGCCATGGCCTCGGCGCTGTTCGCTGTCGGGCGGAAAAAGCTGGAGTAGCGGAAGAGTCGACAGTCCACAGCTGACAGTTGGCAGCACACAGACAAATCCAACCGTGAGTGTTCACTCTTGACTGTCGACTGTGAACTGTTGACTTGCCTTTACCACTTTCCACCCGCCACTGCTCTTGTGGTACGCTTTCGACGATGCCCCGTTATCGCCAAGCTCAAGTGTCTTTCGGCCCGCCGCTCTCGCGGATGGTCAAATACCTCATCATCGTCACCACCGCAGTTTTCGTGGTGACCTACCTCCTTGAGGTGCGAGGCTGGGCGAGTCCCGTCGCTTGGTTTGGCCTTACTCCGTACCTGGTCACTCACCGCCTATTTCTCTGGCAACCCCTGACCTACCTTTTCCTGCACGGGAACTTCTGGCACATCCTCTTCAACATGTTCATGCTCTGGATGTTCGGGTCCGAGTTGGAGTACAAGTGGGGCCACAAGCAATTCCTCTTCTACTATTTCTTGACGGGAATGGGCGCTGGCCTCCTGGACATCTTCGTCCATCCTTCCGCACTCTCCACGACGGTAGGCTGTTCCGGAGCCATCTACGGCCTGCTGATGGCTTACGGATTGCTTTTCGGCGACCGCCCAGTCCTGTTTTCTTTCCTCATCACCATGAAGGTCAAATGGATGGTCGCCATCATGGGCGTCATTGAGTTCCTCAGCGCTTTGAACACCCGAGGATCGGCGGTCAGCCACATCGCGCACCTGGGTGGGATGCTCTTCGGGTTCCTGTACTTGCGGGGCGGGAGCCTCCCCTACCGTCTGCAACTGCGCTATCATGAGTGGCGACGCGCCCGGCTGCGCCGGAAATTTGAGGGTTACATGCGCAAGCACGAAGGGAAAGACGATGCCGGGCGGTGGATCCACTGAAGTGTGAAGGGTGAAGTATAGAGCATGAAGACGACCCGAGGATTTCACATTTCATACTTCAGACTTTACACTTTGTTGATTTCGTTTCTCGCCTGAAAGGGGGCACACGATGCCATCCCCAGCGCAAGCCGTCCTGAGTGTTGAAAGGGCCATGGTCCGCGACTTCAATGCGGGCAAGATCGAGCAGCTTCTCGCCCATTTCCACCCGCGCGTGGTGGGATTTTCCTCCACCAAGCAGGAGAGGATTGTGGGGCTGGTGGCCATGCGCAAGACCTTTGACTACTATCACCAGGCATCGAGCCACATGCGGTACCACATCGCCAAGCCCGAGGTCCACGTCTTCGGCGACGTGGCCGTGGCGACGTTCTATTGGACCGTGGAGTTGGGCACCGGCCGTCCCCGACATGCCATCAAGGGCCGCGGCAGCCACGTTTTCGCCAGACACGACGATAGGTGGTTGATCGTCCACGAACACTTCTCGCGCGCCCACTGAGGCAGTGCCGGGTTCACGCCGCCAAGTGTGGCGGCATAAAGCCGCCTCGACCTGTTTTCTCGTACGCCCGATGCCCGAATACGACTCCGCAATTCAGTGGCTCCTCGCAGGTGACCCAGCCATCCGCTGGCAGACCCTGCGTGACCTGGCGGGCGCGAGCCAGCGGCTTGTCGTGCGCGAACAACAATGCGTTGCTGAAACCGGCTGGGGCGCGAGACTGCTCAGCCGGCAGGAAGCGTCGGGTCAATGGGGCGGCGGGATCTACACACCCAAGTGGACTTCGACCACTTACACAATGGTGCTGCTGCGCTCTCTGGGCCTGCCTCCGGAACATCCCCAGGCAATGAAGGGCTGCGCACTGCTGTTTGACCGGGGCTTCTATCGCGATGGCGGCTTTAACTGCTGGCGTGGACACAAATACAGCGAGTCGTGCGTCACTGGCATGGTCCTGGCTGTGGCGGCATATTTTCGCTTTGCCGATGATCGTGTGCACGCCTTCGCCGAATACCTCTTGAAACAGCAGATGCAGGACGGCGGCTGGAATTGCCAGTCATATCGCGGCGCCACGCACAGCTCGGTCCACACGACCATCCTGGTGCTCGAAGGATTGCTCGAATACGAGAGGTTCCGGCCGCGCGACGCCGCGCCCGTCCGCGAGGCGCAGGCCAGGGGGCGGGAATTTCTGCTCGTTCACAGGCTCTTCCGCTCGCATCGCACCGGAAAAATCATCAATCCAGCGTGGACACGGTTTTCCTTCCCGCCCCGGTGGCACTACGACATCCTGCGCGGCTTGGACCATTTTCGGGAGGCGGGGGCCGCGCGCGATGAGCGGTTGAGCGAGGCGATTGAAATCGTCAAGCAGAGGCGCAAGGATGACGGGCGCTGGATCCTTCAGAACCGCTATCCCGGTGAGACCTTTTTCGAGATGGAGAAACTGGGCGAGCCCAGCCGCTGGAATACGCTTCGCGCCCTGCGCGTCCTCAGGTGGTGGGAGCGGAGCAGCAACACATAGCCCCACCAAACGAACGTTGACACAGCCGTCTCCGGATGCTAGTTTGCTTGTGAGCTGTTGTTCTTTGAAAACCTGAGTTCCCGTGGTGACCCGACGAAGTCGGGGTAAAAGGAAAGGCCGTCGAAATCGGCCGCGGTCCCGCCACTGTGATCGGGGAGCCGAATCCTCCTTGGGCCTGAGGCCAGCCACTGTCCCGCATTGCGGGATGGGAAGGCTGAGGATGCGGCGATGACCCGAAAGCCAGGAAGCCTGCCCGGGAACTTACACTCAGCCTAACTCTTCGACGGAAAGAGTCCTGGGGAAAACCGCCAAGGCCTTCCGATTCCGGTTCGAGGAATGGGGGGGCTTTTTTCTTTTTCGGCTGCCCTTCTCCTGACTCCTTTCGTCGGCGACACCCCGTCGCGTGAACGGGGGAAAGGGGTCGAGCGTGGTGAAGCCAGAAGTCAGAAGTCAGAAGTCAGAAGTCGAAGCCCGGACCGGTCATGTCCCTTGCCGCACGGGTAACCTTGCCGGTTACCGTGCCGGTCTTCTGCCCCTAGTGGCACTTCTCCTCAGTATAGGCGTGGTGCGCGCCGCGACGCTGGAAGGAACGGTGCTTGATCCGAGCGGTCGCGCGGTTCCGGGTGCACGCGTGAGCCTGCTCCACCAACTTACACCGCCCGAAGAGCGCCAGACCGACGCGCACGGGCGTTTTGAATTTGACGGCTTGCGGCGCGGAGCGTATCGCCTGGTGGCGAGTGTGCCGGGTTTCACCGCATCTTCGGTCCAGATTGAGATGGGCGAGGACGAAACCCGGAGTGTGGACTTGCGCCTCGCGCTCAGTGCTGTCCAGGAGCATGTTGTAGTATCGGCCACACTGGGTGGTGCACTGTCGCCCCAGGTAGGTTCCTCGATCAATGTTGTCACACGTCGCGATATGGACGAGCAAGGCGCTCAGGCCGTGTTCGAAGTCCTGCGCGAGGTTCCCGGCATCACGGTGAGCCAGGCCGGCCGGCATGGCGGCGCGACAGGTGTCTTCATCCGCGGCGGCAATTCCAACTACAACCTGGTAATGCTGGATGGGATGCAGGTGAACCAGTTTGGCGGAGACTTCGACCTTGCCTCACTCCCCACCGACGGCGTGGAGCGCGTCGAAATCGCCCGCGGCCCGCAGAGCGCCCTCTACGGTTCGAATGCAGTGACCGGCGTCATCAACATTGTGACTCGTCAAGGCCAGGGCCCGCCACGCTTCACCATGCAGGCCGAAGGCGGCAGCTTCACCACGCGCCGCTTTGCTACGGGAGGCAGCGGGCTCACCCGCGGCCTGAGTTGGGCCTACGACCTATCGCGACTGGATTCCGGCGGCATGGTCGTGAACGACCAGTACCGCAACCAGAGCGCTTTCCTAAGCCTGGGTTATTCGCGCGGCCCGCGCCGGCAGGCAAACTTCCATCTTTTCGGCAACGCTAACGATGCGGGCGCGCCCGGACCTTACGGTTCTGATCCTCTCGGCCTCTTCCCCGGCATCGACCGGATCTCGCGCAACAAGCAGAACCTGTTCGGCTACCAGGCGAACTACGCCGAACAGTTAACACCGCGCTTCCGGCAGGAGGTGAGCGTCAGCGGGGCGATGAACGATTACTACTTCCGTTCACCCTACGGCGACTCGTTCTCGCACAACCTGCGGGGCGTCTTGAACACGCGGAGCGAGATCACGGTCTCGAGCCAGGACTTTCTCGTCGTGGGTTTCGAGTACAACCGCGAGCAGATCAAGAACACTTACATCGCTGACGCGAGCAGCATCCCGTTCCTGCTGCCGCGCTCGAGCTTCGCCTATTTTGCGGAGAACCGTTGGAGCCCGTCGCGACGTTGGGTGGTCATCACCGGCCTGCGGCTGGACGATATTCGCACGCGGGAACTGCCTCCCGGCGGTTTCGGGCTGCGGCCGTTGCTGCCCGCCAGTTCCGTCGTCAAAGCGAATCCGCGGGTGTCCGCGACCTATCTGGCTCGCGAGGGCGCGGGTCGTCTGGGAGCCACGCGGCTGCACGGTACCTTCGGCACCGGAATCCGTGCACCCAACGGCTTTGAACTTGCCTTCACCAACAACCCGCGCTTGAAGCCCGAAAAGAGCGTCAGCTTCGATTCCGGTGTCGAGCAGAGAGTCTTTGGCGACCGCGCGGTGCTCGACGTCACGTACTTCTACAGCCGCTTCGAAGACCAGATCGTGGTTCTGGGAGGGTCGCTCACCAACCTGAGCAGCTTCATTTCGGATAACCTGGCGAACTCACAGGCCCACGGGGTGGAAGCCAGCATTCGTGTTCGCCCTGTCGGGGCGTTCGAACTCTCTGGCCATTACACGCGACTCAACTCGTCCATCCTGGCGCTCGATGGCACGACCCTGACCCAGTTCCCGTTCGAGGTTGGCCAGTCGCTCCTGCGGCGCCCGCGAAATTCCGCGGCGTTCAATGCAACCTGGCAACGCGGCCGCCTGATGTTCAACCTCAATGGTTTCTGGCGTTCGAAGGTTCTTGACGTCGAGCCCAATTTCGGCGCCTACGGCGGACTGTTCGCGAACAAAGGTTATCTGCTGGCCAACACGGGCTTCACCTACCGCCTGCCGCGCGGGCTGGAGATCTATGGCCGGCTGAACAACTTCCTGGGCCGCAAGTATGAAGATTCGTTCGGTTACCCTGCCTTGCGCCTGAATTTCCTGGCGGGGATCAAGTTCGCGTTCCCGGCGGAATAGGCGTGTGCGTTGCGCAGGTGGCCCGCTGCGGCAGGCGTCAGATCAGGCTGTCCTCTTTGCGGTGGGTTCGCCAGCAATTGAGTTGCTCGACGGCTACCGACAGCACGCAAATGCCCCCGGCGATCGAGATGCCAACTTCGAGGAGGTCACTCATGATGGGGGCGTGCTCGCCGGCCAGCGAGCGGACGGCTGCCGCCAGGGCGATGCCGTGGCCGACCGCCCACAGCCCGACCACGGCACTCAAGACGAGGGCGACGACGCGGAGACCGGTCTTCATGGGGGAGCCAACCGAGAAAACTCAGAATGTGCCAAGCCAAAACTCTGCACTTACAGGCAGCCCTTACATACACCCGGCGCCGCGGCGAAGTCAATCGCGCGGTTTTGGAACGAACAGCCGCTGACCTGAACGTCTGTGCTACCTCTCGATGCGGTGAACTTTGAGAAGGTTCGTCGTCCCGCGGCGCGCAATGGGCGTGCCCGCGACAACGGCGATGAGGTCGCCGCTCTCGACGGCGTCCCGGGCGCGCAGCAGTCGAGCCGCGCCCTCCACCATCCGGTCAGTGGACTGGACGTGGGGCATGCCCACGGGGATCACGCCCCAGTAAAGCGCCGTGCGGCGGAGGATCTGCGGCAGTGGCGAGAAGGCGAACACTGGGGCGCGGGGCCGCGACTTCGAAACCAAGCGCGCGCTCGACCCCGACTGGGTGAAAACGGCGATGGCCTTCAGGTTCAACTCCTCGGCCATGTGGGCTACACTCTCGCACACCGCCTCCGCAACGCCCAGCGTTTCGTCGGCAGAGCGGCGCCGGCGTGCGTACCAGGCGTAACGGGGGCTCGCCTCGGCGGCGGAAATGATTCGCGCCATCATCCGCACGGCCTCCACGGGATATTGCCCAGTGGCGGTTTCCGCCGAAAGCATGAGGGCGTCCGCCCCGTCAAAGATGGCGTTGGCCACATCGGAGGCCTCGGCACGCGTGGGCCGGGAATGCTCGGTCATCGATTCCAGCATCTGGGTGGCGACGATGACCGGGACCTTCAGGGCATTGGCGCGTGCGATGACCCGCTTCTGGATGACGGGAACTGTCTCCGGCGGCAATTCCACTCCCAGATCGCCCCGCGCCACCATCACCGCGTCCGCGACCCGCAGAATCTCATCCAGACGGTCAATGGCCTCGGGTTTCTCCAGCTTGGCGACTACCGGGATGTCGCGACCCGCACGCGCCAGCAGACGCTTGAGTTCCAGCACATCCTCCGGACGCCGCACGAAGGAAAGTGCCACGTAGTCCACGCCGTGTTGAATGCCAAACTCCAGGTCGTCGCGATCCTTGGCGGTCAGCGCGGAAATCTTGAGAGGAAGTCCAGGCAGATTGATACCCTTGTGCTCGCCGAGTTCGCCGCCTTCGACCACCTGGCACACCACGTCGCGATCCTTGACCTGCTCCACACGCAGTTCAATCAGGCCGTCCGAGAGCAGGATGCGGCTTCCGGGCTTCACCTCGCGCGGAAGAGATTGGAAGCTGGTCGGTATCCGTCGCACGTTGCCCGCTACAGGGCGCGTGGTGAGTGTCACACGAGCGCCGGCGCGCAACTCGACGGGCGCGCCCCGCTCCAAGCGTCCGGTGCGAATCTTGGGGCCTTGCAGGTCCTGCAAGATGGCCAGGGTCTTGCCGCGCTCTCGCGCCAGGCGCCGCACCAGCCGTAACCGCCGGGCGTGCTCGGCGGGCGTGCCGTGGGAAAAGTTCAGCCGGACCACGTCCATCCCGGCAGCCAGCAGACCGGTCAGGCGCTCCGGGCTGTCGGTGGCCGGGCCCAGCGTGCAAACGATTTTGGCGCGCGGCGCTTCCGCGGCCTCGTACTTTTCGACGATGGCGGTGCTCATCGGAGCGAATTATAACGGCGAGTGGGGCAGAACAAAAGGAACATGAGAGCCGAGCGGGGTGAGGAGGCTAGACCTTCAGGAGATACTCCGACGCGGAGAGGTTGGCGAAGCGGACCAAGTCCACCCGCTGGCCCACCACGTTGGCGAAGTACTCGAGAACGGCAGTGAGTTTCAGGGCCGCGGGCTTCTCTTTCAGTCGCAGCAGGTGGCGCGCTGCCAGGGAAAGCAAGCTGGCGCGGAAATAGACAATCAGCAGGCGCTCTTCACGCGTGTAGCGCTGGGTGACGTTGGCGGCGTTCTTCAGCAGGTAGGTCAGCGCCAGATAGTCGCATTTGAGCATCACGCGCGCCCGGGGGTAGTCCAGCGGCGCGTCGAATTCCTCCAAGCCCTTGCGGATAGCGGGAAACTCCAGGCGATTGGCGCTGACGATGGATAGGGAGTATTCCCGGTCGAACTTCCGCCGTAGGATCCGCTGGCAAGCGATCTGGAGATAGAAGAAGAAAAGCGCGGTAGAGATGATCAGAATCAGGGACGCAAGAAACATGCCCATTCTCTCTTAAGCCCTCCGGCTGGGAACTACCGCGAGTTCCTCAACCCTCTCCTCGCGCGCGGGAACACGCGCGGCCTCCGGCACCCGGGCGACGGCGTACAACCACGTCAGAAGCATCCCCAGGGTGCACAGTGGGCCCAGGTACGCATAAAGGACGCTGGCGAACTGCCGCCCCGGCGTCAGCGTGACCAGCGCAAAGTTTGCCGCCGGACCGGCAAACTGGATCCCCATTCCGACCACCAGCAACGCCAGTTCTTCATCGGCACTTTGAATCCACTGGATGAGGAGGAAGAGCAGCGTGGTCAGGACCAAGCAGGTGAAGTAGAGGTTCTGCTGAAACTCGACGATGAAGCGGCTGAAGAGGTTCCCGTAATTATGGAGGAGGGAGGAGATCGAGATACCCAGCACCAGGATGAATACAAAACTCAGCAGGAGGCGCAGGAAGTGCCACATCTTCGGCTCTGGGAGGCAGGCGCGCCGAAAGAACACACACACGAGCAAGAAAGCCGCGAGCGCCAGCAGGACGTCCGTCAGCCAGAAGAAATAGGCGTATTCGCGAGACGAGAGACCGAAGCGATAAAGCACATAGGAGCGCCCTATCCCGTCAAGCGCGATGAGGGCGATGAGGTAAATCAGGACGCCGCGGAGTCGCCTCCCATGACGGCGGTAGAGCAGGAAAAACAACACCACGGCCTCGAGGAGGTAGACCGTGCACGAGAGGCCGTAAGTGACCAGTTTCTCTGTCATGAGCAACCCGGAAGCAGTGCTTCAAGTGCCAGCCTCCTCCGGGTCGCTCGCGTGACACAGAGGAAGCTAGCGCGCTCTACTATTGGGCGGCATAGGTACGGGCGCGCCCCCGATGCCCGCTACGTTCGGGGGCATCGGAACCGGCGCCCCGCCAATCCCTGCCACATTGGGCGGCATGGGCACCGGCGCTCCACCAATCCCCACTGCGTTCGGGGGCATCGGAACCGGCGCCCCGCCAATCCCCATCACATTCGGCGGCATGGGTACCGGGGCTCCCCCGATCCCCACCGCATTCGGGGGCATGGGGACGGGCGCCCCGCCGATGCCAGCCACGCTGCGCCGCAGGCTCATGCTCGTCAGCACCACCAGCAGCGCCAGCAAGAAGGTCAAAAGATAGTTCTTCATTTGCTCTCCTCCAGTTGGAGATTCACAGGTCAGACCTGCACCTGGAGCGAGAGCCTAAAGAACTATTGCCGAAAAGTCAATGCTTTCCGCGTACTTTTTCGGCCAGTACATTTTGCCAAAACCCGCCGCAAAGTCAAGGCCAATCCTTGCAGATCCTTAGCGTGGGGAGTGACTCCGGGTTTTCTCCACGCCCTGGCCCCCAACGGGCGCCTGGCTGTCCCAGGTGCTTACGGTCGTCCTGGCGTTTTCACCTTTTTCGCATCCCGGTTGACCTGGAGGGGAGTGAATGACATCATAAATGTTGTGGGCCTTGGGCTTCAGGAGTGAGAGACATGAAAAACGTATTCACCGTTCGATGCCGGATGGTTTCCCTGGTGGTGGGCGTCTTACTGGGCCTTCCTCTGCTCGCCTTTGCCCAACAGCAAGGCGACCAGACGACCGGCTCCGGGCCGAAGCCCGGCGTGGGTGAGACAGTGCTCGTCCCTAAGAAGACGGCCCCGTCCCAACCCAAACCCGAAGAGAAGAAGCTCGAGAAGATCAATCCCAACGAAGTCTTCACGCTTTCCACGACCACGAATTTGGTGAACGTGGAGGTCATGGTTCTCGACCCGAACGGCTACCCCATTCCCAACCTGGGGAAGGTCAATTTCCGGGTCTCTGACGACGGCGTGCCGCAGACCATCAGCAACTTCGGGCCGGCCGAAGCCCCGATGACCATTTGCATGCTGATCGAGTTCAGCAACAAGTGGTGGTACGCCCTTTATCAAACGCTCCGCTATGCCTATGATTTCCTCAACGTCATTCAGCCGAAGGATTGGGTGGCGGTCATGTCCTTCGACTTGAAGCCCGAAATCCTCCAGGACTTCACGCAGAACCGCTACGAGGTGACCCAGGCCCTGGACCGACTACGCATTCCAGGGTTCAGCGAGATAAACCTGTTCGACGCGTTGGCCTTCACGATCGACCGGATGAAGGACATCCAGGGGCGCAAGGCTATCCTGGTCATCTGTACCGGGTTCGACACGTTCAGCAAATTGACTTACGGCGACATGTTGAAGATCTCGAAAGCCTCCGACACCATGGTCTATCCGATTAGCATCCTCGAGTTCATGACGGTGCGGGGGTACGCTGCCGAGGGGGTGGGTTCGCTGCAGGCGCGCAACCAACTGGAGTACATTGCCCGCTATTCCGGGGGACAAGCCTATTTCCCACGCTTTGACGCCGAACTCCCCACCATCTACCAGCAGATTGCCGAGCAACTGCGCCGGCAATACAGCCTGGGGTTCGTTCCCACCAACCCGTCGAAAGACGGCAAGTACCACAAGCTCAAGGTGGACCTGGTGGACCCGCAGGGCAATCCCTTGAAGATGGTCGATCAGAAGGGGAAGAATGTGAAGTATCGGGTGGTAGCGCGCGAGGGCTACTACGCGCCGAAGTCCTGAGCACCCGGACCCTGCCGGCTTCGCGAAACTCCATCCACACGGCAATCTTGCTGACGGCAGAACGCTATGCCAGCAGCTTCGCAACCGCCGCGCCCTAGCGGGCGGGTTTGGGCCGCTTGGCCGGCGGGGCGAGCTCCAAGACAGGCGGGGCAGGGGGTGGCGGTTCTGGCCCGGCCACCTTGAGCGTGTGCACGGTCGACTCACACGCCTCCATGAAAAGCTCCTCATCTTCGCGGCCGGGGGTGCAGTACATCTCAACGAGGCGCTCGGACGAGATGACGCGCACCGTGAGCAGCATGGCGCGGTGTTTGTACTGCCAGATCAGGATGGCATCGCGGTTGTTGATCCTGGTGTGCTCGAAATGATAGCGGGGAATATCCTCGTAGGTGCCCTGGGTCTGCCACTTGGCCATAATCTGGGGCGAAAACTCAAACGTCCCGTCGGGATTCGGTTGGGAGGTGATGGTCAGAGAAGGAGGAATGCTCCAGAACTTGGGCCGCGTGATCCGGACGCCTCCAGGAAAATTCTCAACTTCTCCATACAGGCCTGCCGCCACCTGCATTTCGATCCCCAGGGAATCATTTCGGTACGGCAGGAGCTTCAGGGCCTCTTCCTGTACCCGCTGTTGGTGGCGGGGATACCATTTCACCAGGAAGTACTCGCCCGCCAGGATGCCCGCGCCGAGGAGCACGATTCCGAGCGCAACCAGCAACTGCGTGGAAATTTCCCTTTTCATAGCCCGCCATCTTACTCAGGTTGGCCCGGCGACGCAACGCTCTCCGGCGCAGCCGGCACTCCCAATTTCAACTCCATGTAGATCGCGCCTCGCGCTCATCGGACTTGAATGAGGGGTTTGGCCTTTTCGATGACTTCCCCTACCTCTTGTGCGGGCACGCCGCGCTCGCGAAGCGCCGCCACCAGACGCGAAGCCGCCTGGGGCTCAACGGAAAGGAACAGCCCGCCGGAGGTTTGAGGATCGAAGAAGAGGTTTTGAACCTCTTCGGGAATTCCATCCGCGAATTCGACGCAGCCAGCGAGGAACTCGGCGTTGCGCTTCAGCCCGCCCGGGATAAAGCCTTGGCGCGAATAACTGAGCGCCTCGGGAAGGAACTCGACCTGCGCCGCACGAAGCACCAGGCTGACCTTGCTGGCCACGGCCATTTCCCGCGCGTGGCCCAGCAGGCCGAAACCCGTGATATCAGTGGCAGCGTGGACCGGGAATTCGAGTGCCACCTCGCTGGCCGCGCGGTTGAGTGTGGACATCGACTCGATGGCGGCGGCGACGGACGCTTCGCTGGCCCGATTCGCCTTGAGCGCCGTGGCGATGATGCCGGTACCGATCCGCTTGGTGAGCACCAAGCGGTCGCCCGGTTGTGCGCCGGCGTTCGCGAGCATGCGCGCCGGGTTCACCAGGCCGGTCACCGCGTAGCCAAACTTGATTTCCTCGTCGCCGATCGAGTGGCCGCCGATCACCGCGCAGCCCGCTTCCTGCATCTTGGCCAGCCCGCCCTGGAGAATGCTCTCGAGGATGGCCGGATCGCGCCCCGTGTTCGGGAAGCCTACAATGGAAAGCGCCGAAATCGGCCGCGCCCCCATTGCATAGACATCGCTCAGCGCGTTGGCCGCGGCAATCTGGCCGAAGGTGTACGGATCGTCCACGATGGGGGTGAAGAAATCCACCGTCTGCACCAGCGCCAGGTCGTCGGTGAGACGATACACTCCGGCGTCGTCGGCGGTGTCGAAGCCGATCAGGACGTTAGGGTCGGTTTGTTTCGGCAGCTTGGCCAGCACCGAGTCCAAAATACTTGGACTCAACTTGGCCGCTCAACCCGCTGCCTTCACCATCGCGGTCAGCCGCGCGCGTTCGTCCATAACGGTTTCGATTATATGCTGTAACCGGGCCCAAATACCACGCGGCGAAGCCTCGCCAGCACACTTACCTTGAAGTTGACCATCCTGAGGTGAAACAATACTCGGTCACCGCGACATCATTCCGTGAACGGACTCTGCGGTGAGCTTAAAGGAGATCAGCTATGTTTCCCTTTCATGGCGTGGACTACATGGAAATTGACGCGCTCTTCAGCGAGGAAGAAAAGCTGGTGCGCCAGACGGTGCGCGAGTTTGTGGACAACGAAGTGAATCCGCACATCGAGGAATGGAACCGCGAAGCGAAGTTCCCCATGCATCTGGTGCCGCTGATGGCCGAGCTGGGTTTTTACGGCGCCAACCTGCAGGGCTACGGCTGCGCGGGGATGTCGAACGTGGACTACGGCCTCATCATGCAGGAGCTCGAGCGCGGCGACAGCGGCCTGCGGAGTTTCGTGTCGGTGCAAGGCGCGCTGGTGATGTATCCCATCAACGAGTACGGCTCCGAAGAGCAGAAAGAGCGCTGGCTGCCGGCGCTCCAGCAGGGCAAGGCCCTCGGCTGCTTTGGGCTTACGGAGCCTGACTTCGGCTCGAACCCGGGTGGCATGCGCACGCGCGCTGTCAAAGACGGTGACCACTGGGTTCTGAACGGTGAGAAGGCGTGGATTACTTCCGGCACGATTGCCGACGTGGCCGTAGTCTGGGCGCGCACCGACGAAGGCTTTCGCGGCTTCCTGGTGGAGAAAGGGACGCCGGGCTACTCGGCGAAAGACATCAAAGGGAAGTGGTCGCTGCGCGCCTCGGTGACGTCGAGCCTTTCGCTCCAGGACGTGCGCGTGCCGGAATCGAACCGGCTTCCCAAAGCCACGAGTTTGAAGGCCGCGCTCAGTTGCCTGACGCAGGCGCGCTACGGCATCGGCTGGGGCGCCATTGGGGCGGCGATGGCGTGCTACAACGAATCGCTGGAATACGCCAAGATTCGCAAGCAGTTCGACGATAAGCCCATCGCCTGCCATCAACTCATCCAGGCGAAATTCGCCGACATGATTACGGAAATCACCAAGGGGCAGTTGCTGGCCTTGCAGGTGGGCCGGCTGAAAGACAAAGGCCGCGCCGACTTCGCGCATGTCTCCATGCTCAAGCGCAACAACGTGAAGATGGCGCTCGACGTGGCGCGCGCCGGACGCGATATCCTGGGCGCCAACGGCGTCGCCGACGAGTACCCCATCTTCCGCCACATGTGCAACCTGGAGTCCGTCTTCACCTACGAGGGCACGCACAACATGCACACCCTCATCATCGGCGAGCGCGTGACGGGCATTCCGGCGTATAAATAGCTCTTGGGAGTCGCACACTTCGCAAACAGAGGATGTATGCGCCCCCGCAGACGGGGCAAGGGACAGGAGGCGAGGGGCAGCCTCCAGTTCAAGTTCTCGGGCGCCGGGCGTCCATCTTAGCCTTCCATTCGATCCACCCCTCTTCCGATCTCTCGCGAGATCCGACAGGGAGGTCCTTGATCAGAGCCAACCCTTCGTGCCAGCTCGAGAAAGCTTCATCTATTCGATTCTGAGCCCAGTTCAAGGCAACGTTGGTTCTTATCCGGGCGAGTCGGGGAAGCTTGGGCGGAGAATGGAGCAGGCCGAACCATTTCTGAGCCTTCTCCGCGTCGTGTCTGAACCACGCCTGAAACACCGAAGCTTCAGCGATCAAGGTTTCCCGAAAGCTCTTGGGAACTATCCGCGCGTTCCGAAGACAACCCTCGAGGTAGGGGCCTGCTCTCGCGCCATCTTCGCAGTCGTTTGCCCAAACGTACGCCTGCCAGCAACCATAAAACGCGTCGTAGGTCGTGTCCTTCCCGTACCCAGCCGCCTGAACCCAGGTGCGTCGCCAGAATTTCGGTCTCAGGCCGGACGATCTTTGCATATCAACAGCAAGGATACTCATCCAGCGGCGGGTGTTTTCGGGAGATGTAGCGAGCATCCGCAATCTGGCACCATCGGGAAGCACGCCATCGTAACTGCGAGTCAGGAACAAACCACCAAGCCCGATTCCTGAGACAACGCCCCAAGGCAACATTATTGCCTTGAACCATTCGGGGAGTCCGTACAAACTCCCGGCCCCCAAGATGATCATAATAACGACGACAGAAAGCAGATCTGCGAGTGGACCGCCCGCCACATAGAAGGCCAACTTCCTCCGCAATTTCCGCACGCTACCAATAGTTATACTTACACCCATGAAACCGATTGCAGCGTCTTGCTTACGAAGCCCAAAATGTACCCTCCCGCCCTCCTGTGAAACCACAACGGGTCCCAGGAAGGCTCTGACATGGAAGCCGACTAGGTTCCCTGCAACGAAATGCCCGACCTCATGGAGTGCAAGCGCGAAAAAGGGGGCAGCTACGAGTGCAAGGAGGAAAAATGGCACCGCATAAGGAGCCAGCGACCCCAATATGGGGCGCAGCGTCTCATTGACGAAATAAATCGCGATATAGCCGCCCACGGTGACGACCACGGCAATCCCGACCCCCAACAGCACACCTTGCCACCACAACATTGGGGACGACCTTTCGCAGACAGTAAGCGGCACTTGGAGGTCGAGAATCGGGGTCTCTGAATTTGCCTCTGGCATAGGCATTGGACCGAGTTTGCAGCGGCTACTCCCGGCGATTGTTGGAATATACAATAAGTCGGGTAACTTTTGATGGTTTGTGGCCTTCTCGGCGGGTCAGGGATGAGGAGAAATCAATCCGCAGACTCGCCGCGCCGTCTCAAAGCGTGGCGTGACGTGCTGTAGCGCCGCTCCATGAGCGGCGTCTTTGAAGGATTCGCCATTTCGCCGGTCACAGAGCGGCGGCGCGTATCTGTCACCCTGAGCGCAGCCCTGTACCGTCTGGTCCGGGGCGCAGCGAAGGGTCTCTGCATTGGCTTTGTTTAATGCGGAGATTCTTCGTCCGTCAGCTGACGGACTCAGAATGACAAGTTCCGCCGGTCAACTGACGGTCGCTACAGCCGGGCCGGCGCCAGCCGGTGATTGGTGCACTCCTCAAGGCCCGCAGGGCCGAAAGATTGTGGCCCAGGGCGAGAGCCCTGGGAAGGCAGCAGCCCCCACCCCCTCTATCCCCCTCCCCCGTGCATGGGGGAGGGGGCAGGGGGAGAGGGAGCGTCTGGCAAACCCACGGCTGACGCCGTGGGCCACGTTCTCCCGCCCCTGCCGGGGCTGCGCGGCTGGCCCCGCATGATTTTTCGCTTGACAAACACTGGCCAAGTGTGATAGGCTATAGATTAATGTGGCCGAGATTACAGAGGCGGCGCGAGCATAGTTTCGGTGGTGTCAAATGCGTCAGCGGATTCAAATCGAGGTGAAACCTCCCCTCAAAACCTACCCCACGTCTGCGCGCACTATAAATACGGCAACACCAAGGCAAAGCTGGTATGTGATAGGAAATGAATGAGTTAAGATTTCCACAGACGGACCGAAGCTGGTATGTTATTGAAAACAAAGAAGGGCTGATTTGGCGAAGCGAAGCTGGTATGCGCCTTTGTTTCTATAACATACCAGCTTTGCGAAAGAAGCAAAGCTGAACTGAAAGCCGAAAATCGACGATGATCGGTTTTCTGTTGGCTATGTTGATAGCTTAGGCAGAGTTTGTCGGGGCCTTTCGTTGCTGGGAGTAGAGACCGCCCCGTTCGATCAGAGGTTGATCACCTTCATCCCCATCTCGTGGTAGCGGTTGCCAGCGGCGACGCCTTGGGGCGCGATTTCGTTGATGCGCGCCAAGTCCTCCGTCGTAAGACCAATCTCCAACGCCGCCAGGTTTTCTTCGAGATGTGCCCGGCTGGTCGTCCCCGGGATGGGCAAGATATCTTCGCCCTGGGCGAAGACCCAGGCGAGCGCCAGTTGCGCGGGTTTGCATCCTTTGGCCGCGGCGAGTTCCTGGACGTGCCGAACCAGATCGAGGTTTTTGGCAAAGTTGTCTCCCACGAAGCGCGGCATGGTGCGGCGCCAATCGCCGGGCGCGAGGTCATCGGGGGTTTTGATTTTGCCCGTGAGGAAGCCACGCCCGAGGGGGCTGTAAGCCACGAAGCTGATCCCAAGTTCGCGGCAAGTGGCAATGATTTCATCCTCGGGTTCGCGGCTCCACAGCGAGTACTCGGTTTGCAGCGCGCTGAGGGGATGCGTGCGGTGCGCCCGGCGGAGGGTGGCCGGGGCGGCTTCGGAGAGGCCCAGAAAACGGGCTTTGCCCTCCTCCACCAGCCGCGCCATGGCGCCGACGGTCTCCTCGATCGGCACGTTCCGGTCCACCCGATGTTGGTAGTAGAGGTCGATGGTTTCCACCCGGAGGCGCTGCAAGCTGGCGTCGCAGGCTTGGCGGA
>JBEKCQ010000002.1:0-50116 GCA_050014795.1 Terriglobia bacterium
CCAGTGAGATAGTAGAAGTTCTCGTTCTGACGAAAGGGCGTGGTGCTGATGCTCACGTCCTGCTCGCGGTAGCCGAAGAGCACCACGACGCCGTCGCCGCCCGTCTCCTTCAGCAGCCGCGCCCGCCGCTCGTGGAAGACGTTGAGCGGCTCGCGCTCCCAGGCGGCCGCCGAAACCGAGAGCATCGTCGCGAGCGCTGCGCCCGCCGCGAACCACCGCAGACCACATCGGAGCATGGGCCTCATCCTTGTCCTCCCTTGGGAACTGACCTCCTAGCATACCGCCGCCGTCAAGGGAGGGAGTTCCGGGGCTACGGCCGAGCGCTGGCGTTGGCAGGATGGCAGCGCCGATGTCGATTCCCCCAAATCGCTCCACGATCCCAGGCCTGGTCCAAGCCATCCCAGACCACTTCAGCAGGTAACACAACAGTAACGTCGCCGACAGCGACGAGGAAAGACTGACTTATCGCTTGCCCATTCAAGAAATGCCAGCAGGGGCGCGAATCTAGGTCAGGTTGTATGGCATCCTGATAAGTTATTGATATACGGACACTTATCAGCTTCGCTGAATTTCTCAACACTTGCTGATTCTAAAGAACTTATCAGCTTTGTTTTCTTTTTCACAAAGTCAAATGATTGATTTTCCAGGACTTATCAGGTTCGTTTTTTTCAAGGGTATAAAGAATGCGCATCACCGGCGTTCCACGCCTCCCATTCGAGTTTGCACATCTGTCAACTCTGCCAAAGGAGTGGCGATGGAACGCCGCCGCAAGTTCCGTTCGTGCAGCCCCAGAGTTAAAGCACCAGCCTGCGCACCCGCGGACCCTGCTCTCATGGTTGTTGTAGTCTATCACAGTTGCCGCCAAAAGTCAAGCGAAAAATGCAGGGCGGTGATGGCGAGCGGTTGGGGCAAAAAGGCCGAGGGGGCGATTTCTGTGGCTCGCCAAGCAAACTTCTCGCGTCGGCATGGTTGTTCCGCCCATCAGATGCTGTACAATCGCTCGCCCGCAGGGAGTTGGGGCAGAGATGTGCTGGGCAGTTCCGAGAGTCCCGCGGGTGCGTCAGGTCAAGGGGTACCATCAATGTTGGTGAGAGTCCTGGTGGTGGACGATGAGCCAGCGGTCCTGGAATTGATCAGGACAACCGTTCAGGCGTTGCGCTGGTGCGAGGTGCTCACGTTGACCAACAGCCGCATGGCGGCCAAGTGCCTCGCGCACCAGAAGTTTGACGGCGTCATCGTGGACGCCCACCTGCGCGACCTGGACGGCTTTGGTGTGACCGAGTGCGCCCGGACCTCGCCTCTCAACGCTGGCATTCCGATTGTCATGCTCACCGACGACAGCGATATCAACACCATGCGCCGGGGGTTCAAGGCAGGAGTCACGTTCTTTGCCGCTAAGCCCTCCACCCGGGAGCGCGTATATAGACTCTTCAGCGCCGTGCGCGGCACCCTGCTGAGAGAGCAGCGGCGTCACCATCGCTTGCCCTTCCGCACGAGCGTGGTGTGCAGGTGGAAGAACCACGACATGGGCCAGTTCATGGCCGAGAGTCTGGAGATAAGCGAAGGCGGAATGTCGCTCACCCCTTCGGGCGGTCTCGAGGTGGGTCAGGAGGCAGAAGTGGAATTTGTGCTACCCCAGGCGTCCGGGTCGGCAAAGCCCGCTGTCCACAAGCCAGCTAAATCCTTGTTCCATGAACCTGAGGCTGCCCTGGATGGGCCGCAGAAAATGCGTGGCAAAGTCCGATACAGAACTCCGCAGGACGCTATTGGCTTGGAATTCGTCTCTCTCGCCCCCAAGTGTCGGGAGGTAATCCGGCGCTACATTGGCGGCAGCACGCCAGAGTAAGCCGCACCGGGTCCACGCTGGTTTTCTGCCCCCAGAATCCCGTAGGCCAGCCGCATGCCGGGGATCTGGCGCTCTGGTTGGGCCGCACGCCAGGCGCAGGGAAACGTTGACATGCCCGGGCGATGTCCAGCGGCCCGAACGCATTGACCGTTTCTGGATGGGTTGTTAAGATGGCTTGTTTAGTCTGAGTTGAGGAGCAACGACTGTGGCTCATATCAGCCGCCACGAACTGAAGCAGGACCAGCTTCGTACGAGCTTCGAGGAATTCGAGGAGTATGCCAAGCAACACTACAAGGAAATCGTCACGGTCGCGGGCATCGTGATCGTGGTGGCGGGGCTGGCGGGCGGATTGAAGGTTTACCGGGACCGCCAGGAAGCCGAGGCGAATCAGCAACTCGGCACCGCGCTCCGGACCTTCCGCGCCTACGTGGGCCCCACACCGGAAGGCAGCCTGATGCCCGGCATGGAGACGTTTCCTACCGCCCGGGACAGGTACAAGAAGGCGCTGGAGCAATTCCAGCAAGTCCTGCAGAAGTACGCGCGGTTTCCGGAGCCAAAAGCTGTGGCCATCGCCCGCTACCACGTGGGCCTGTGCCAGGGGCAGCTTGGCGACCACGCGGCAGCGGTCAAGACGCTCGAGGAGGCGGCACGCAATTCCGACCGCAACCTTGCCTCCCTGGCCCAGTTCGCTCTGGCCGGAGAACTCCTGAAAGCCGGGAAGGTGGAGGAGGCGGCAAAACTTTATCAGGCGCTCGCCGCCCATCCCACGTCCACAGTGCCGGAAGCCACGGCCCGGCTGGCACTGGCGGATGCCTACCGCGCCACTCAGCCTGCCAAGGCGCGGCAGATTTATGCCGAACTGGAAAGGAAGTTCGGGTCTGACGCCGCGGTGGCGCAAGTCCTGAAAGAGCAAATCGCGAGCCTCCCCAAATAGGAACGGCAGCGCGGAAGGATCTGGCGCCATTCGGCGTCTCAGGAAATCAGCAGGCTCTGCTTTTGGGTCGCCGGTCTCGTGCGTTTTGTGACCAGTTCCGCAACCAGTCTCTAGCCGCCTTTCCTCCCGGGGCTTTGGGAACGACGTTTGATGCCGCAAGTTGAGCGCGAGACGCTCGAAGCCGATGGGCAGATATTTCCTTTGGCCTTGTGGGGTAAGGGATGGACTTTAGGCGATTCAGGAAGGACCCCTGGATGATGGCAGTCATCACGCTCGCCGCAGGCGCCGCCTTTCTTTGGGGCGGCCTGACGCGGGCGATATTCATCGCCCTCGCGGTAGGAAGCGTATGGCTGTTCGTGAGAACGCTTAATCGCCGGCTTTTTTCGGTCTTTCCCCGGCATGGGGATCTTCCTCACGACAACCTCCCGAAACGGCTCTGGCGAGTCTTTGTCGAAGTCCTCCTGCAATATCGCGTGGTGCGCGAACGGCCTGTCGTCGGCCTGCTCCACGCTGCGGTCTTGTGGGGATTTCTCGCCTTCGCCTGGGCAAGCGCCGAACACCTGCAATGGGGCTGGCGCGGACTTGAAAAAGCCACAGGGACGCAGACCTGGTATGGCGCGTTCGTCGCCGCATGGGCTTTAGCCGTGCTCGTGGCCATGATGGGCCTGTCATTCCGGCGATTCGTACTAAGACCTAAGCCTCTCGGTGAACTTTCCGTCACCTCCGGGATTGTCGCCTTCCTCATCTCGGCGCTAATGGTCACGTACCTCTTGGGCTGGCGAGTGTTTCCGGTCGGAAGCCTGGCGTGGAAAGTCAACTGGTGGACGCATACCTCGGCGTTTTTCTCGCTATTGGTTGTAATCCCGCTCTCCAAGCACCTGCATCTGCTGCTTGCCCCGGTCGCGATATTCCTGCGCGCAGAAACAGCCAGCACTATGCGCGCGCTACGGGAAGAAGGCGATGACCTGGGAATGATTCACTTCAAGGACCTGGGCCGAAAGGACGTTCTCGATGTCAATGCTTGCGTCGAGTGCGGCCGCTGCACCGAGTTCTGTCCGGCCAACCTCGCAGGAGGATCACTGAGTCCCAAGGAAATCATCCTAGACCTGCAAAAAGGGCTCCTCTCCGGTGGAGATCTCATCAGCGGGACTGCCGCCGAAAAAGGACAGGGCACGGTCTTTATTGCGGAGGAAGATCTTTTCCAATGTTTTTCCTGCGGCGCCTGCGAGTATGTCTGTCCGGTGGGCATCGAGCACGCAGGAAGGAAGATTCTTGACCTCCGGCGTGGACTCGTCAGTGAGGGCCGTATCACCAACGACAAGGTGAACCAACTATTCACGACGATGGAACGTGCGCCGCACAATCCCTGGGGCATAACCCACGACACAAGACAAAAACTCATCGAATCGAAGCAATTTCCGATTTTTGATGGCAGCCAGGAATGGCTCTTCTGGCTGGGGTGCGGATTAAGTTTCGATCAGCACGGCCAGGCCGTGGCGCGGGCCCTGCAGCAGATTCTGGATGCCGCCGGTCTTTCCTGGGGTGTCCTTTCGCGGGAAACCTGCTGCGGCGAACCGGCGCGGCGGGCGGGTAACGAATACCTTTTCCTGTCACTTTCGGAAAAGCTCGTCGAGACATTCGAGAAGGGGCGGGTGAAAAAGATTGTGTCGTGCTGTCCGCACTGTACGACGATGTTCGATAAGGACTACCGGCAAATCAACGCCTACGCGAAACTCGAGGTGAAGGTAGTGCACCACGCAGAACTCATGGCGGAACTCCTGCCGCGGCTCCCCATTAAACCCTCGGGGGCGAGGACCACATACCATGACCCTTGTTACCTGGCGCGAGGACGCGGCATCACCGCTGCACCGCGGAGCATCCTTCGCTCCTGCGGGGTCTCGGCAACGGAAGCCGCACACCATGGCCAGAACACGCAATGCTGCGGAGCCGGTGGCGCCCAGCTTTTTGTCGCTGACGACCAGCGGAGTCAGGGCACAGAACGAGTGAACCAACTGCGCTTCGCCGAGCTTATCGCCACCAAGGTGTCCACAGTGGCTGTGGCTTGCCCGCACTGCCACACCATGCTCCGCGACGCAGCGAACCACCTCAACCGCGATGACGTCGAGATACTTGACCTTGCGGAAATCGTCGCAAAGCGTATCCCGCCGAAGTAAGCAGTAGGCAGAAGGCAGCCGGGAAACGAGTTGAGCTTACTTTTGCCACGACCCGCGCGTCGCCAGGCATGCTCGGGGTGCGCGCGGCATTGACAGGTCACATCTCCTTCCAGATTGCTCCTGTGCTATAACCGGCATGTAAGTTGATATGCGTTATGGCCACACCTGAAGAATCCGCGGGCGCGCGTGAGGAACGGCCGGCCGCCCAGACACCCGAAGCAGGCGCAGACCTTCAGGAGAACCCGCGTGCCTTCACTCTCTGGCAGCGGGTGCAGATTTTCTTCGCCAGTTGGATTGGCTATCTGGCCGTCCTGCTCATCGGCCGTACTCTGCGCTTTGAAGTCTATGGCTGGGAGAATTGGGAGGCGGCCCGGAGGACCGGCAAGGGACTGATCTACACCTTCTGGCATCGCGAGATCTTCGCCGGTACTTGGTTCTGGCGCAAACGCGGCATTGTGGTGATGACCAGCCAGAACTTCGACGGGGAGTACATCGCCCGGATTATTGAGCGCCACGGCTGCGGGGCCGCGCGCGGCTCAAGCTCGCGAGGCGCTGCGCGGGCGCTGGTCGAAATGATTCGCTGCCTGCGGCGGGGAGCGGACACCGCCTTCGCCATCGACGGCCCGCGTGGCCCGCGCTTTGTCGCCAAGCAAGGCTCCGTCCTGCTGGCGAAGCCCACCGGCGCCGCCATCCTCTGCTTTCACATCGCCCTGCGAAAGGCTTACGTCTTCCGCAAGAGCTGGGACCAGACCCAGATCCCTTATCCTTTCACCCGGGCAGCGATCTTCATCGCTCCGCCCGTCCTTGTGTCCCGCGACGCTGACGAGCCCGAGCAGGCCCGCAAGCTCGCGGAAGTGCAGGCCACCCTGGATGAGTTGCGCGGGAAAGGGGATTCGTGGATAGCCAAGAAAGCGGGAAATTCGAAACTAGAAAATGGAAACTAGAAAATCACAACGCCTTTGGGAGCGAAGTGCAACCCACAAGTTTCCATTTTCCAGTTTCTAGTTTCGATTTTCCAGTCTCGCTCAGCGGCCCTCGACAAGCTGCTTAAGCTGCGCGAACAGGCTCTCCACCTGCTGGCGAGTGTCTTCCAGGCTGCCTGAACAATCAATCACGTAATCGGCGCGGCGGCGCTTCTCCTCGACGGGCATCTGGGCGGCGATGCGCCGCTCGGCTTCCTCGCGAGGCAGACCGGCCTTCGCCATCAGCCGCTCAAGCTGCTGCTCGGGCCGGCACCAAGCCACGAGCATTCTGGAAAACCGCTTCTCGATTCCGGCTTCGTAGATGAGCGCGGCGTCCACCAGGATGACTGCGCCCGGGGCAAGGATGTGGTGGCAGGCGACCAACTCCTCGATGCGTTCGATGATGCGCGGGTGAAGGATGGCACTGAGTTGGCGGAGCTTTTCGGAGTCGGCAAAAGCGATGGGGCCCAGGCGCTTGCGGTCGATTTCCCCGTAGGAATCGAGGATCTCCGTACCAAAGCGGCTGACGATCTCCTTGTAGGCGGGAAGCGGAGCGCGGCTTAGCTCGTGCGCGACCCGGTCCGCATCTATGCTCCTGGCACCGCACTGCTCAAACATGCAGGCCACGGTGCTCTTGCCGGAGGCCACACCGCCCGTCAGCCCGAAGTAACGACCTGTTTCACGCATACGAAATCCGAAACTCGAAATTCGGAACTCGACGCCGGTGCCATCCCCGCAGCCGATCTTCGAGTCTCGATTCTCGTGTTTCGCGACTCCCGGCTAGGGTTACGCCGGAGCTGGGGGCCGCATCCCCCGCCGAGCCCGCGCCGCCTGCACCGTGTTGACCATCAGCATGGCGATGGTCAAGGGGCCCACGCCGCCGGGAACGGGCGTGTACGCGCCCGACAACTCCTTCATGTCTTCCGGTTGCACGTCGCCCACCAGCACCGAACCCTTGGCCTCGAGCTGTTTCAGCGGCCCCGTGGGATCGTGGAAGACCCGGCGGACTTCCTCCGGCGTCTTGAGAACGTTCTGGCCCACGTCGATGACCGTGGCGCCGGGCTTGATGAAGTCTCCGGTGACCAGCGCCGCTTTGCCCATCGCGGCCACCAGGATATCGCCCTCGCGCGCCACCGCCGGCAGGTCACGCGTCCGCGAGTGGCAGATGGTGACCGTGGCGTGCTGATGCATCAGCAGGATGGCTACCGGTTTCCCGACAATGTCACTCCGGCCCATCACCACCGTCCGCGCGCCTTTGACGGGAATCTGGCTCCGCTGGAGAATTTCCATGATCCCCGCCGGCGTACACGGCACCAGTCCCGGCCGTCCGGCGACCAGTAATCCCACATTGATGGGATGAAACCCGTCCACGTCCTTGGCCGGATTCACGGCCGTCAGGATGACCTTGGAATCAATCTGCGAGGGCAGGGGAAGCTGCACCAGAATCCCGTCAATCTCATCTCGATGATTGAGCGTGTCAATGAGCTCCAGCAGCCGCTGCTGCGACGTGTCGGCCGGCAACTCGATTCTCTCACTGTAAAGTCCCAGCGACTCGCAGGTCTTTACCTTGCTGCGTACGTAGAGCTGCGAAGCAGGGTTCTCGCCCACCAGAACCGCTGCCAAGCCCGGGGTGATACCGGCGGCCTTCAGATCGCGGATCTGTTCGCCCAGTTCCGCTTTGATTTCGTCACGAATTTTACTACCATCAAGAATGCGTCCACTCACGCGCGTTCTCCTTCGTATGGATAAAGTCGAGCGAGTTTAACACACCTGCCAGATTCGAGAAATCGATTGGCGGGAGCAGTTGTGGAGAAACGACAGGTTGTCCGCCGCAGCCTAGCCTCGAGGCATCCCAGAGCGCCTGCGCACGTCCCGGCCCTGACCAAGACGCTGCGGCGCCCTGCGATCTATGACGCCGAGGGCTCGTTTGGAGGGCCGAGACCTTTCGTCTATAATGGTCGAGCGCCCCGGCATGACTGCAGGGGTCGCCGCTGGCCTGCGGCGTGAGGGAAGCCGCCTAGCGGAAAGGCTGGCGACTATTCGGATGGTGAACCGTGACCGATCCCACTGCAACTCCCGAGACGGAGAAACGAGTCGTTTACGGCATCACAGAAATCATGAAGTTCCTGCCCCACCGCTATCCCTTCCTGCTGGTGGACCGGATCCTGGAGCTCGAGCCCGCCAAACGCATCGTGGGCTTGAAGAACGTCACCATCAACGAACAGTTCTTCCAGGGACATTTTCCGGGGGCGCCGGTGATGCCGGGCGTGCTGATTATCGAGGCGATGGCGCAGGTGGCCGGCGTGATGATTTACCGCGACCTGCCGGACAAAGAGAAGAAGCTGATCTACTTCACTGGCATCGAGAGCGCCAAGTTCCGCCGCCCGGTCGTGCCCGGAGACCAGCTGCGGATCGAGATGGAGATGCTGAACCGCCGCAGCAACTTCGGCAAGATGCAAGGCCGAGCCACCGTGGAAGGGAAACTCGTGGCAGAAGCCGTCGTGTTGTTTGCGATCACGGACCACCCAGGTTATTCAGCTCCATGAAAGCTCACCCCACGGCCATTATTCATCCCCAGGCCCAAATCGCCGACAGCGTGACGGTGGGCCCGTACTCCATCATCGGGGAGGGCGTCGAGTTGGGCGCGGACTGCGAAGTGATGTCGCACGTAGTGATCGAAGGTCCCACGCGCCTGGGTAATCGTAACCGCGTTTTTCACTATGCCGCGGTCGGCTTGGCCTGCCAGGACCTGAAGTATCGCGGCGAACCCACGCGCCTGGAAATTGGCGACGACAACGTTATCCGCGAATTCACGACCCTGCATCGCGGGACCGTCGAGGGTGGGGGGGTAACGAGAATCGGCCATCACAATTTCCTGATGGCCTACGTCCACATCGCCCACGACTGCCATCTGGGCGACCACATCATCATGGCCAACGGCGCTTCGCTGGCCGGGCACGTGGAGATCGGCGACCACGCCACGGTGGGAGCGTTCTGCGGCATTCACCAGTTCTGCCGCATTGGTGCTTACAGCTTCCTGGGCAGCTACAGCGTGATCAACAAGGACATCCTCCCCTATTCCAGGACCAGCGCGGAACGTCCGGCAGGAGTTTACGGCGCAAACCGGCTGGGACTCGAGCGTCGCGGACTCACCGCCGGGGACGTCGAAGAACTCCAGGTGGCCTTCCGCCTGCTCAGCCGCTCCAAGCTCAATACCACCCAGGCCCTCGAAGCCATCGCCGCCCGCGGCTTTCAGTCCCAGCATGTCCGGGCACTGGTGGAGTTCATCCGAACTTCGGAACGCGGTGTCGTGAAGTGAGCGAAAGGCGAAGACCGAAACTGGAAAATCGCTGGGACATGAGTTTCAAGTTTCCAGTTTCGGCTTTCAATGGCTCCATGAGTCAATGAATCAATCAGGCGATTCTGCCCCTCGCTACGCCATCATCGCCGGTAACGGGAGTTTCCCGTTCCTCGTGCTGGAGGCCGCGCGGGACCAGGGAATCGACCCGCTGGTCGTGGCCATCAAGGAAGAGGCGGCGCCCGAGCTGTCGCAGAAAGCGCGCCAGGTTCACTGGCTGAGCTTGGGCGAAGTCACGAAGCTGCTGGAGTTGCTCAGCGCCGAGCGCGTGGAGCGGGTCGTCCTGGCCGGGCAGGTGAAGCATGTCCAGTTGTTTAGCTCTATCAAGGCGGACGGGTTGGTGCGCCGGGCTCTCGGCAGCCTCGAGCGCCGGAACACCGACGCGCTGATCGGGGCGTTTGTGAGAATGCTGGAGGGACGGGGCATCGAGGTTGTGGACTCGACCCTGTTCCTCAAGCCACTCTTGCCCGAAGCGGGAACGCTGACCCGGCGCGCGCCGGACGCCGGCGAGCAAGCAGATATCGCCTATGGCCGCGAGATCGCCAAGAAGATTGCCGGCCTGGACATCGGGCAGACGATCGTGGTGGCCGACCGGGCCTGCATCGCGGTGGAAGCCATGGAGGGCACCGACGTCACCATCGAACGCGCTGCCACCCTGAGCAACGGCCGGAGGTTAGTCGTCGTCAAAGTGAGTAAGCCTTATCAGGACATGCGCTTCGACGTCCCGGTGGTGGGGCCGAAGACCATCCAGGTGATGAGGCGCGCGAACGCCACCGCGCTGGCCGTGGACGCGGGCAAGACGCTGCTGTTTGAACGCCAGCGCTTGATTGAGGAGGCCGACGCAGCGGGCATCACGATTGTGGGTTTAGCAGAGTGACCGCCGCGAAGAGAATTGGGGACCGAGGAGACCCGTGGGAAGCTTGAGCGAGAAGATCCCCGTCGCCGTCATCGGCGTGGGTGAGCACGGCCGAAAGCATGCAAGCCAGCTCCGGGAGGTCGGGGGCGCCCAACTGGCGGGTGTCTACGATTTGCGCGCGGAGCGCGCGCGTGACGTAGCCGCCGAACTGGGCGTGCGAGCCTTTGCGACCCTCGACGAGGCTCTGGGAGCCGTCGCCGCCGTCAGCGTAGTAATCCCCACCACAGACCACGCCGCCGTGGCGTGCCAGGCGTTCGCCCGCGGCGTGGACGTCCTGGTGGAGAAGCCCATCACCCGCACCGTCGAGGAGGCCGACGACCTGATCGCGCGCGCGGCGGCCGGAGGGCGCATCCTCCAGGTGGGTCACCTCGAGCGCTTCAACCCGGGCGTGGTGGCAGCCAAGGCGGTGACGCGCCGCCCGCTGTTCTTTGAAATCCACCGGCTGGGCGTCTTCAGCGCGCGCAGCCTGGACGTGGATGTGGTCTTCGACCTGATGATCCATGACCTGGATCTGGTGCTCTGGATGGTGAATGCGCCGGTGGCCGACGTCCGCGCCGTAGGGCTGCCCGTACTCTCCGATAAGGTGGACATTGCAAACGCCCGGGTAGAATTCGAGAATGGCACGGTGGCCAATCTCACGGCCAGCCGCGTAAGCACAGAGCGGGTGAGAAAGTTCCGTTACTTCCAGCCCCACGAGTACGTCTCGATTGATTTTACGCGGCGAGACGTTCTGGTGATGAGTGTAGATCATCACGGCGAAGAGTCCCGCATCGGCTTTCGCCAGTTGGAGACGGAGCCGCGAGAGCCCCTGCGGGCGGAGCTGGAGGCGTTTGTCGAGTCGGTCCGCACGCGGCGTGCGCCGCTGGTGGGCGGAGCAGAAGGGCGCCAGGCCCTGGCCCTCGCCGAGCGTGTGATGACCTGCATCGAAGAACATGCGGCCCTGGTGAATGTTCCCCTCAGCCGCCCCGTGGGGCGGAGCGGAGAGATGTGAAAGGATTTTAGGTTTCGGATTTGTGATTTTGGATTTGGGATTTGGGAACTGGGAATTTCCATATGACCCGGGCAGCTTCGCGTTGGAAGCCGCGAGATTCTAGTTTCCAGTTTCCAGTTTCGAATTTCTAGTTTCGGGTTACGGATGTCCCCCATGAGCACGGAGCCCGAGCTCCACCTGGTTCTGGAACTGGAGCAGGAAGCAGCGCTGTGGCGTCGCCGGACGATGTTCCTGCTGTCGGTGGTGCTGCATGCGGTGGCGATCATCATCTTGCTGGTTTCCCCCAGCCTTTTCAAGCGCGCTGCGGAATTGTTCGGCATCCGGCTCGAGCCGGCGCCCAAGCGTGAGGCCACGTTCTTGTGGCTTCCGCCTGAACTCATCCAGCGCCTGAAAGAGCCACCTGAGACCAACAATCTCTCCGACCGAGATCGCCGCGCCCAGGGCCGCGCTCCTGTCATCAGTCCGTTTGGGCGTCGCATGCCCTACTCCGAGGGCAACACGCCACTGCCCGAGATCGCAGGGGGAGCGCCGCCCGTGCTGACGCCCCCCGCGGCCCCGCCCCCAGGCGGTTCTGCCGCGCCGCCACCTCCGCCCGAAAGCAAAGAGGAGAGCCGCCTGCGCTTGATGGACGTCCCTCCGGCCGGTAGTGGAGGGAATGGGCAGCTTCGCCTGCCGCACTCGAGCCCCGGCGAGGCCATCCAGCAATCTCTTGAGGCTGCCACCCGCGGGCGCGCGGCCGGGCCCGGATTGGGACCCGGCGACTCTGCTGCTCAGTTCCAAAATCTCGATCCAAACTTCTCCACGGAAGGGCCCGTGATCCTCTCTGACACCCGGGGTGTGGACTTCGGACCCTACCTGGCACGGGTCGTGTTCAACGTGCGCCGCAATTGGTACTCGATGATTCCAGTAGCGGCACGCCTGGGGCAGAAGGGACGCGTGGCCATCGTGTTTGAGATCTTGAAGGACGGCTCGGTGCCCGAACTTCGTCTGGTCGGTTCCTCGGGCTCCGACCCCCTGGACCGGGCGGCCGTCGGCTCGATCCGCGCCTCAAACCCCTTCCCTCCCTTGCCGGAAGAATTTACCGGCAACCACCTCGTGCTCCAGTTTATTTTCCTGTACAACCTAGGGTATGGGCCTTGAAGGGCTTCGGGCGCTCGGTTAGAATCCCTCTGTGAGGAGTAAACCCGCGAGGGAACCTATCTCCGAGGCTGGCTCGATCAATTCCTTCGTTGCCCACCCCGGACGGACTCTCTCGACTTTGTACCCGGCCGATGCTGCGTCTTTCAAGAACCCAACTCCTCGGTTCCTTTCTCCTGCTCGCGGCGATTCTGTGTCTGCTGCTCGCGCGCTATCTGCGGCTGCTATGGTGGGCGCGTTAGGCGGAGAGTACCCGCTCCTGGCCATCGTTGGTCCCACGGCCGCGGGCAAGTCGGCGTTGGCCTTAGCGCTCGCGGAGCAGTTGGACGGCGAGATCATCAACTGCGATTCCGTGCAGCTCTACCGCGGCTTCAACGTGGGCACGGGCAAAACCCCGCCGGAAGAGCGGCGGGGCATTCCTCATCATCTGATTGACACGGTTGAGCCCGAGCAGGTCTTCACGGCAGGAGACTACCGGCGGGAAGCCTCCCGTGTACTGACTGACGTTCGCGAGCGAGGGAAGTGGCCCATCATTGTGGGTGGGACGGGGCTCTACCTACGAGCGTTGCTGCTGGGGTTGTTTGAAGGGCCGAAGCGCTCGGAAGACCTGCGGGCGCGGCTGGGCGCCTTGGCCGAGCGCCGGGGCCGGGAGTTCCTCCACCGCCTGCTCAGTCGCCTGGACCGGAGAGCGGCGGCCCGAATTCACCCCCGCGACACCCCGAAGATCATTCGCGCCGTCGAGGTCCGGCTCCTCGCCCGTCAGCCAATGTCAGCGATGCTGGAACGCGGCCGAGTCGGTCTGCAGGGATTTCGGGTGTTTAAGGTGGGGCTTATTCCCGATCGGACGCAGCTTGCGTACTGCATCAACGCCCGGGTCGAGCGGATGTTCGCCGCCGGCTTGCTGAAAGAGACACGTGCCCTGCTGGCGCGGCCCGACGCCGCCCACATCAAACCCCTCGGGGCGCTCGGCTATCGGCAGGCGGGCGCGGCGCTGCGCGGAGAACTCAGCCTCGAAGATGCAATCCGTGAGACTCAGGCGGCCACGCGTCGGTATGCCAAGCGCCAGATGACCTGGTTTCGGCGCGAGACTGACATCGCGTGGTTCGCTGGCTTTGGGGACGACGGGCAGATTCAGGCGCAGGTTCTCGAGTGGCTGCGGCAAGCTTGGCCCAATGCGGCCGGCGCCGCGCTCCCCTCGGCGCGCCCTGACTCACCGCTACAACCTTTGGACGGAGACAAAGCATGACCACCCCTGGCTCTGGAGAAAGAGAAAAAATGGAGAAGCAGACGCAGAATATTCAAGACGGTTTTTTGAACTCCGCGCGCAAGGAAAGAGTTCTGGTGACTATCTACCTCCTGAGCGGCGTCAAGCTCTCAGGCCGCATCCGCAGTTTTGACAAGTACTCGGTGGTCCTGGAAAGCAATAACCAGGAACAACTGATCTTCAAGCACGCGATCTCCACGGTTGTGCTGCCGCGCGCCGGCGCTCCACCGACGCCTGCGGCGGCACCGGAGGGATAAAGCTATTCGCCGCCCCGAAGTTCTGGAGAGAGCGTATCTGGTGGGCTGGGCTTCGAGCCGACGCACCGGCCTGGCCCGGGGATTCCTGGACGCAGAGGAGACGCTCCAGGAACTCCACGAACTCGCCACCAGCGCCGGCGCTCGGGTGGTCGGCTCCACCTTGCAGCGCGCCCCCGAGCCCGACCCGGCCACGCTGGTGGGACGTGGTAAGGTGCAGGAGATTCGGGCCAGTGCTCGCGCCGCTGGCGCAGAGTTGATCATCTTTGACCACGACCTCACCCCCACTCAACTCCGCAACCTCGAACAAGCGCTGGATTTGAAGGTCATCGACCGTACCCAGCTTATCCTGGACATCTTCGCGCGCCGCGCCCGCACCCGCGAGGGTCAATTGCAGGTGGAGTTGGCCCAATTGAACTATCTCCTGCCTCGCCTGGCCGGGCGGGGGACGCTGCTCTCTCGACTCGGAGGCGGCATCGGCACTCGGGGACCCGGCGAGCAGCAATTGGAATCTGACCGCCGTCGTATCCGTGCCCGCATCCGCCGCTTGACGGAGGCGATCGAGCGCGTCCGCTCGCAGCGCGCGCTGCACCGCGCGCATCGCCGCGCGCGCCATTTCCAGACTGTGGCACTGGTGGGTTACACCAACGCGGGCAAGTCCACGCTTTTCAATGCGCTGACGCGCTCCCGCGTCCCGACCTCTTCGCGGCTTTTCGCCACGCTCGATCCCACCGTCCGTGCGCTGCGGCTCCACTCTCGCCAGCCGGTACTGCTCTCTGACACCGTGGGATTCATCCGCAAATTGCCCGCACACCTTGTCGCGTCCTTCCGGGCCACACTGGAGGAACTGGAAGGCTCCAGCCTTCTGCTCCACGTCACCGACGCTTCACATCCTCAACACGAGCAACAGGACGCCGCGGTCGAAGAGTTGCTGGAGAAGTTGGGGATCGCCTCCACCCCGCGCCTCCACGTCTGGAACAAGATTGATCTCCTGCAAGCCCGTGAGGCGAAGCGGCGGGCCGGGATTCCCTCGGAAGGCTCGGCGGAAAACGATTCGCTCCAGCCCAGCCCTGGAGATGTGTGGGTCTCGGCACAGAGTGGCGACGGTTTGCAGACGCTCTTGCGCCGCATCGATGAGGCGCTCAACGAGGACCCCCTCGTCGAAGCCAACTTCGAACTCTCGCCCTCCGACAGCGGGCAACTGGCTCTGCTTCACCGTTTTGGAACCGTCCTCTCTACGGTGTTTGAGGACAATCGCCTCATGGTGCGCGCGCGTGTCAACGCCTCACTTCTGGAACGGCTTCAGGCAATGATCCAACCCCCCCCCAACGTCCCCGCAGCGGGTTGAAAACCCAGTACTTTCGCGGCTCCGCTGCATGTGGAAAAGGCTGTGGAAAAACCCGGGGGACTGCACCAGAATAGGTGCACGCTTCAAAGCCGCAAAAATAGCGGGTGTGATTGAGGTCTAGCCCGCAACTGATTGATTTCACAGCACATTACACACTGCTGGTAGGACGTACAGACTCGTCCCCGCCCAAGAACGGCGCGCCGCCGGGCGGGCAGACCGGGCCCGGAGTTTTGCACAATTCTGGGGCAACCGGACAGCAGGTTGGCGTAGCCCGCGAGGCTGCTTCTGGCCGCTTCAAATCAGGCCGGTTCAGGCGTAGGCTCTCCGCATAGCTACGCTGCCCGCGGGTGATCGCCGGCTAGGGAGGTCCCTCTTCCCCGGGCCAGAGAGATTCGACGGCTGTCTGCCCGGGCGAGTCGTATGCCCGCTCCTCGCTCACAGCGTGATTTCGCCGGGTGATGTGCGTTGACACCGCCTAGGGCGTTCGTTATAGTGACCAAGGGAACGCGGCATTATTCCACGCCTGGCTCGTCGGCGATTGCTGTTGCCGGAATCTTTTGATCACTTCCTGCCGAGGGCCAAACTCGAAGGCGCATGAATCTCCCCATCTCGCTCACCCTGCTCCGAATTTTCTTCGTGCCCTTGCTGGTGGTGCTCCTCCTCACCAAGGGCCGCAACATGGACTTATGGGCCGTGGGCGTGTTCCTCCTGGCGGCGGTCACCGACCTCCTGGACGGTTACTTCGCGCGCAAGCGTGGCCAGATCACGACGCTGGGGATGCTGCTCGATCCCATTGCCGACAAACTCCTGATTTCGGCCGCCTTCATCTCCCTGGTGGAACTCCACTTGGTTCCCGCCTGGATGGTCGTCATCATTGTGGGAAGGGAGTTTGCCGTCTCTGGGCTGCGGGCCATTGCCTCCGCCGAGGGGTTTGCCTTGGAGGCCTCTGAACTGGGCAAGACCAAGATGGTCTTCCAGGTGGTGGCCATCACGGTGCTTGTGCTGGAGCGCCGCTATCCCACTGTGCATCCCTCGGGCGAAGTGCTGCTGTGGGTGGTGGTAGTGTTCGCGCTGGCTTCGGCCGTGCAGTACTTCTGGAGTTTCTGGAAGAAGCTCGACGTCCGGGTTAAGCGGCGGGCCTCACGCCCCCTGGTAGTGCTGCGCGTCGGCGAAAAGCAAGAGGAAGAAAAAGATGTTGCCGCTCAGTGAGGCTGACCAGCAGTTCCTGCTACGCCTGGCACGGCGCGCCCTGGAGGAGAGCGTCCGTCACGACAGCCTGCCGGAAGGGGAAGCGCCGCCGGGCCCGCTACGTGAGAAGTGTGGCGCGTTCGTTACGCTCCACAAAATGGGGCGTCTGCGCGGCTGCATCGGTTACCTTGAGTCGCTGAAGCCGCTCTACCAGACCATCTGTGAGTGCGCGATGGCCGCGGCTCTCCGGGACCCCCGCTTCGACGCAGTGACCCCCGAGGAACTCCCCGTCTTGCACCTGGAGATCTCTGTCCTCTCTCCACTCGTAGAGATCACTCCGGACCAGGTTGAGGTGGGTCGTCACGGACTGCTGATTTCCCGGGGCGGACTGCGAGGAGTTCTGCTACCTCAGGTGCCGGTCGAATGGAAGTGGGACCGGGAGCAGTTCCTGGAAGAGACGTGCCTGAAAGCCGGCCTGCCCCCGGATGCTTGGCGGCACGGGGCCAAGATTCAGGCATTCACTGCGCAAGTATTTGGGGAGCCCCCCGCCCCGGGACGACCCTCCCGCCACGGCGCCTGAGGCATACCAGTCCCCGCCCAAAAAGGCAAAGGGCGGGAAGGCCTTTCCCGCCCTTTTCTCCGCGGAATGCCGAGAACCGTGCAAGCTGAACGCGCCCGGCCTATTTCAGTTCGATCCCGTCGCCGCCTCCGTCGCTGCTCAACGCAGCAACTGCCTGTCATCAAGCAGTGTTAACGCGTCTTTGGCATTGAACGGGTACCGACGAATGGACTCTTGCCCCGTAGGTTTCAGGACGATATCTACGCGGCGGTTGTGGGCCAAGATAATGGATTTCATATTGGAATACAGTTTCTGCCGCTGCTCGGGGGTCAACTCGGGATTCTCTCCCATCGATTGCCTTACTTGGCTCTCGTTCAGCTCTTCGTGCTTACCGAACGACCGCGTCTCGATGCTGGCCTCGGGAACGCCCTGCTCGACCAAAAAGCTCTTGCTCTTGGCCACGCGCCGCTCCGCAAGCGCCATGTTGTATTCAACCGATGCGCGTTCGTCCGCATGCCCCTCCAGGATCAAGTGGGAATCCGGCTTGAATTCGAGATACTTCTTGAAGTCCTCGGCCAGAGTCCTGAGGATGGTCTGCTGACTCTCCACCAGGCCGGTGTCGGGATGCTGAACCGTAGGCTGAGCCGTCGGAAAGTAAATGCTGTGGAGTTCAATCTTCGCTTCCAATTGGCTCACTGCCGCAGTTTTCTGAGGAGGCGCCTGCACGTCGAGGTCTACTGAGCATTCGGCGGTGCCGCCGCGCCCATCGTCCACGCGGCCTGTCACCGTGTACCGGCCCGGCGCCAGACTGGAAGAATCGAACCTCACAGACGACCCCGAGTCGATGATCCGACCGCCGCTGGTGCGCCAAGAGAAGGTCATCGGGTCGTTGTCCGGATCGCTGGCCGTAGCAGTGATCCGCACGCGTTCGCCGACCACCATCGAGCTGCGATCCACCGAGCAGCTCATTGTCGGCGGGCGATTCGTCTGCGGTTCGACTGAGCGGCTGGGCGGTGGGGGTGGGGGAGGATTCCCAGTCAGTTCGATCCCGTCGCCGAGCGTGATCTCACGCGTGCTGCTGACTACCATCGCGACCGAGGATCTCTCCTGCGTGGAGAGAATGATCAGCTCACCCAGAGTCTCACGCGGGGTTTCAGGGAAGGCCCAGGTGCCTTCCGCCTCCTCCCGGAAGATGCGGAAGATCCGGAAGCGCTGCCCGGGGCTCACACCGTCCTCCCGGCCCAAGTTCACATATCCCATCATGCCTACGCCGAGGACACCGGTATTGTTCCCACCCGCTGTGATGGCACCCACCAGTTTGCCATTGGGCAGCGCAAAACGGTCCAACTGCGCCGCGGGAGTGTACTGCGGGATCGCACGGGGTTGGTACGGCACAACAATATCGTCGGGATAAATGGGGCCGCAGGCAAAGGCGACCTCGGCCACCGCGCCATGCGGGGTCACGCTGAGGACCTTGACCCTTCCCACATCTTCATAGAGGCTGCCCAGAGATCGGACGGAGCCTCCCTGGCCCGCATACCACTTGACCCGCATGAGCTCCGTCGCCGGGCGCACCACCGAGAATTCGTTCCCCATCGCGAAGCCTGCGCCGCTGCGACTGCGCAAATACACCAAATCCCCGGGTGCGAACTGGCGAAACGGTGCATGAAGATCGTTGTCCGCACCGTCGAGAACGTAGCGGTCGGTGGACACAGGAGCCCCGGCGATGAACCCCGAGCAGTCCATTTCCGACTGAGTCGCCGCCGGAATGGCCGCAGCTTCCGCGGCCGGCTCTTGGGCAAGCCCCCGGGTCACGGCGAGAAGGAGAAACACCCCAGCCAAAACAATGAGTTTTCGGTACACAGATTTCCTCCTGTCTTACCCAGGACTGGCGCGGGTGCGTTACGCCCACGACCCTTCCTTGCGGGCAGCACCCCCTCTAATCTCGGCAGTGTAGAGACCCGATCGGCGAAAGTCAAGCAAAAGTCTGCACTTATCATCTGCTCGGACTGTTTGTCGCTGTCTATAATAAAGGGATAGACCTTTTCAGGGGCGGGCACGCCGCGCCATTCATCCCCGGGAAGGGGTGGCCCAGAAGACCTGCTCGACCCTGGCCCGATCTGGTCTATCATCTGTCAGGCGGAAGACTGTCCAAGTTTCGTGTGGCGCTCGTCGATGTAGCGCCGGGGAGAAGGGGACATGCAGGCATGTCGTCGCGTGTCGATTGTTCTTGTTGTAGTAGCTCTGGCTATCGGAAGTGCGCTGCTGGCGGTAGAGAAGAAAGGAAAACCTGCGGCGGTCGCGAGTAGTCCGCGCGGCGTCGCGCCAACGCCGCCCATGGGCTGGAACAGTTTCGACTGCTACTGCGGGCACGTGACCGAAGACGAGGTGAAGGCCAACGCCGATTTCATGGCCAAGCATCTGGCCCGCTACGGCTGGAAGTACATTGTGGTGGATTACTACTGGTACTTCCCCTATCCCAAGACTGACCAGCACGAAGAGGATCTGGAAGTGGCGATGGATGACCACGGGCGGTTGCTGCCGGCCACGAATCGGTTTCCTTCTGCCGCCCGCGGCCAGGGTTTCAAACCGCTGGCGGACTATGTTCACGCCCTAGGACTGAAGTTCGGCATTCACATTATGCGCGGCATCCCGCGGGCGGCAGTCCGGAAGAATCTGCCCATTTTGGGCACCACAGTCCGGGCGCAAGATGTCGCCGACCTGAAGAACGCCTGCTCCTGGTCAACGGCTATGCACGGAGTGGACGCGACCAAGGCCGCCGGTCAGGCCTACTACGATTCCATAGTGGCGCTCTATGCCCAATGGGACGTGGATTACATCAAGGCGGACGACATGAGCTGGGACCAGAGCCCGGCAGGAGAAATCTACCACGCGCCGGAGATCGAGGCGCTCCGCAAAGCGATCAACAAGTCCGGAAGGCCGATGGTGCTGAGCCTCTCGCCCGGCCCCACGCCTCCGGCCCAGGCCGAGCACGTCAAACAGCACGCCGAACTCTGGCGGATTTCCGACGACTTCTGGGACGATTGGAAGCTCCTGAAGAAGCAGTTCGAGTTGTGCCGCCCGTGGATCCCGCACATCGGCCCGAACCACTGGCCGGACGCGGATATGCTTGCGCTCGGACGGATTTTCATCCGAGGGTTCGAAGAGCCGGAGCGACAGTCACGCTTCACTCCCGACGAGCAGAAGACTCACGTGACACTCTGGTCGATCTTCCGGTCGCCGCTCATGATTGGGGCCGATCTGCCCAGTCTGGACGCAGCCACACTCTCCCTCCTCACTAATGAAGAGGTGTTGGCCGTCGATCAGCACAGCAGCGGTAACCGCGAACTCTATGCGCGCGGCAACCAGGTGGCCTGGGCGGCCGATGCGCCGGACGGGAAGGCGAAATACCTCGCCGTTTTCAACCTCGGCGATAGTGGGCCGATCGAAGTTCCGGTCCAGTGGAGCGAGCTCGGCCTTGGCGGCAAGTGTGCGGTCAGGGATCTCTGGGAGAGGAGGGCTTTGGGCTCCTTCGAGACACAGTTCGCGCCGCGTATCGCACTCCACGGCGCCGGGCTCTATAAAGTGAACTGCGCCAAATAGAGGCAGGAAGCGCAGGGTTCGCCTTTCAACCTTGCGGTTCTTTAGAACAAAGGGCCGCCCGCCGCGGCGGGTTAAAGGGCGAACCTTGCACTACAAGTTTGGCAGGGCTCGTAAAGTGCTCCAAGGCGTCAAACGCATTCCGCAAGGCCCGCTGGTATTCGCTCACATCGTACCCCCGCCAGCCTTCCCACATAGTTAAGGCGCGGACGCGGTCGTCGGCGTAGTTCGAGTCGGCGTCGGTGATGATGTACTCGATGGTTTCGCCCGGGCGCAGCGCGACGCCGGCGCGGTCCAGTTGCTTGGCCGCGATGGCGGTAGCGCTGGCGTGCTTGTAGCCGTTGGCCGGGCGCGTCAGACGTCGGCTGATGGCGAGTTCCTCGATGCCGACGCTGCCTTCTTCCACCCGCGCGAGATAACGTTCGAGCACCTCGCGCGCTTCTTCAAGTTTCCGGCAATAGCTTTCAAAATCGTGAGCCTCGGCAAGGATGGCGAGCGCCTCGCGCTGCATCCGGGCCACGAGCGGCGGCGTGTCGTGCCGCCGGCACTCCAGGCCGCGGATTTTGATTTCGCCCTCTTCCGGCACGCAGAAGAAGCGGTTCGGCACCGGCACCTCAGGTGATTGCTTCGAGGGCAGGAAAACGACGTAGCGATACACAGCTTCGAGCGCCATCGGCAGGCCGGTGCGTTGCTCGATTTCCCGGGCCAGTTGCACATAGTCTTCGCGCGTCGTGCCCTCGCGCTGAACGTAGAGGGAATCGACCAGCGCGTGCAGCACGCGGTAGCCGGCGCGCTCGGCGGTCTCCTTGGCCACCAGCAGCTTCTCGCGCGCCAGGGCGTTGATGGCTTCGTGCGCCTCGATTTTGCCGAAGCGGGCGTTCTTGTAGCCGGTGTAGCCGAAGCAACAAACCAGCAGCCACTTCAGCGCCGAGCGGCGGAGCTTGTAACTCGCGGGATTCGGGATTCGGGTTTCGGGGTTCGAAACAACAAGTTTTTCCTTCACGAATCCCGAGTCCCGGATCCCGAACCCCGACGGCCTCATCTGTCGTTTGTACTCTTCACGCTTGGCAATGAGCCGCTCGACCACGCGGCTGGTGATGCCCCGGCGCCGCTGGCAGACGCGGTAACCCAATTCCGGCACGCGCGGTGCCCGCGGACAACACCGGCAGTTGACGGTCTCGGGCGAGACGTTGAAGCGGGCCATGATGCTCGGGAACTCGCTGATGAAGTCGACTTCGCCGACGTTGGTGAAGAATCCCAGCCGCGGCGGGAACACCAGCCCGCCGCGGTCGGCCAACAGGAGTTCGTCGGGATGCTTGGGGCTTTCAGGCTCGGCCTTCTGTTCCGGGATGAGCACACCGTCGCGATAGGCCAGCTCCATCTGCATGTAGGAGATGCCCGTGCCGGTGGTCGTGCGCGCGCAGTATTGCACGGGGAGTTTCGTGACTCGCACCAACTCCCACAGGCCCGCCAGGTCGCACTGATCGGCGACGAAGGAATTCTGCGTGTCCACGTGCAGGCGTCCGAAGAGGGTCGTGGTGCTGCCTTTGAAGAGAATCCGGCCATAACTCATGTAGCTGCGCGCCCGGCGCCGCTCCACGGGAGATTTATCGCGGTTGAGAGAAAGCTTGACGTCGGCCGCCGCGGCGGCCCGCAGCAGCCCCGGAAACAGCGACGCATCGCCCCACTCGCTCACGATGAGGTCGGGATCGTGCGTGCGCAGCAAGCGCTCGAAACTGACGGCTACAGATTCGTCGCCATCGTCGAGCACGCGCCACTCGTCATCGATTTCCACTTCCAGAGCGCCGCGCCGGCCGTGCCGCGGATCGACACGCGAAATCCCTTCCAGCCGAACCTGCATCACCTGGAAGGGCGGCAGCTCGTAATCAATCGCCCACGCGTCGTCGCGACATTCGATACCGCGTACTTCGGGACTCGGGACTCGGGACTCGGGATTCGTGGAGGAAGGATTCTTCATCCCGAATCCCGGTTGCGTGGGCGATCCTGCACATTCGCCTGCTTCCACATCAATTTTGGCGAGCGGAAATACGTTCTTCTCCCAGCAATAGAGCGGCGCCAGCATCAGGTCCGAGTTGTAGAGCCGGAGCCCCGCATCGTAGCGATGCACAAAGCGCGCCAGCGCCGCGAACTGCGTGGGGTAGTGGACCGAAATCCGGAGGACCAGCAACTCGCGGCCTTCCCAGATATCTTCGCGACGCGTGAGCGCGCAGGTCACGCGGGCGCGCGCCGCGAGCACCTGCCCCAGGCGCCGCAGCCGCGGCTCCGGGCCGTGCACGTAAAAACACGGCGTGAAGGAGCGGTCAACCAGCCGGTAGCGTCTCCGGTCCCCGCCCGACGGGATCAGCCATAGCGTCATCCCCTCGGGCGACGGGTAGAGGTCGAGAATCCATCCACTGAGTCGCAAGGTTAATTCCCAAACGCGCTTCGATGGCGCGCAGCCGAATTTCGTGGTCCAGCCCGACCGTCACATTGATGGCGTCCATGGCGTGCACGGGAAATTCGTAAGTGCAGGCCTGAAGGTAAAGGCGCACGCGGTTGAACATCGCCTCGAAGTAGGCGCGCTCTTCCCGGCGCAGGGCGCGGCCAAAAACCCGCTCCCAGGACTGTAATTCCTGCTCGAGCAGGTCGCGGAAAGTGGCAACGGTTCGGCCCATAAAGCACCTCGGTAGCGCCGCCGTCCCGGCGGCTTCATCGCCCTGCCGGCAACGCGCCGGCGCTACATCCCAATCGCGGCCGCCCCGGCTCGCAGGTCAATCCCAACCGCTGGTCGTCGCCGGCGCGGAACGTCCACACTTCCGTCGCGGAGGTGCGCACGCGTTCGAAGAAGCGCCGGCGCGCCGCGGGCGGAGCCAAGGTTTCCGCGGAGGAGAAGAGCGCGATGCTAAGCGGCAAGCTCACCCACCGCCGCAAATGCGCGAGTGCCTGCTCGAACGTCACGCGCGCGTCCCAGTCGCGCACGTCTTCGTCAAAATAGAGGTCGGGGAAAGCCGTGACGATCAGCACCTGGGCGGGGAAATCTTCCAGGAGTCGCGGCACGCGCGCCACGAGTTCCGTGAGCTGGAAGCAGGTGAAGGCGCGCGCAATCTCGATCTGCTGGTTGAACTGCCCAAAGGGTACACCGCGCTCGCGGGCGAACCGCGCGATGAGCCGCGGGTCAGCCGAGTTCGCCCCATCGAGAAACAGGACGCGCTTGCCCTCGAGCAGCAGGCGCGGCAGGAAGTAGTGGCTGAGCCGTGCCACATCGCCGTGGCCATGAAAGACCGCCAGGCCGCGGGCGGGCAACCGCCATGGCCGCGAGGATGACAAGGTTGTCCCACCAGTCTCATTAGTCTCATTATTCTCACTAGTCCCACTGGTCTCACCAGTCCCACTCATTGCAGGCTCCCTTCCCCCGCCGGGCAGGATAGGCGAAGAAAAAGCGAAAGTCAAGAGGAAATGTGCAAAGGAAAAGGTTAGCCTCGGCCAGCTCATCACGATTGACAATAAGTCATACTTTACAACATCGGCGATAATCTAAGCCTTTCGATTCAATGACTTCCACGCCGCCGACCGCTCCCGCCCGCCTTCCTGCCATCTTGATTTCACCCGAACCCGATGGCAGAATCTTCCTTCCGACCTGTCGAGCGCCTGGCTTGGGACGACCAAAACGTCTGTTTGTAAAATTTACACGGTGTGGCTTTTTGGGACACAATCGGAGGTTTTCGCGTGAAAAACGCCATCGAGGCAAGACATGTCCCGCACCTGAGCGACGCGGTCGTACAGGCGAACACCGGCAAGACTTGGCAGGAGTGGTTTGCCGTGCTCGACGCGGCCGGCGCGCGCGAGATGGACCACCAGAGCATCGCCGCGTATTTGTACAAACAGCTCCGCCTCCCCGGCTGGTGGGCAGATGGTGACCGTGGGCTACGAGCAAGCGCGCGGCCGGCGCGAGAAGCACCAGAGACCGTCCGGCTACAAAATCAGCCGCAGCAAGACGTTTGACGTTCCCCTCGCCAAACTCTTCGCGGCCTGGCAGGACAAAAGGCGGCGCGACCGCTGGCTCAAAGAAACGAAGCTGGTCATCCGCAAGGCCACTCCCAACAAATCCCTGCGGATCACCTGGGCCGATGGCAAGACGAGCCTGGAAGTTCTCTTCTACGTCAAGGGCGATCGCAAGAGCCAACTCACCGTCCAGCACAGCAAGCTCGCCGACGCCCAGCAGGCCGAACGCCTGAAAGCCTACTGGGCGGCGAGGCTCGACGCGCTCAAGACGTACCTCGAATCGTGACTCCCCCGCGCCTTCTGTAGCGGCGGACTGTGTCCGCCGAACTTACCGCGATCCCGCAGAGCGGGTCGCCACAAACAAAGGCGTTCGAGCCCGTAGGCTCTGCCTGCAGCACTGAATTTCCGCGCTCACAGAGCGCCGCTATAGCAGGTAGCGCAACTCCCGTCCGTCAGTTGACGGATTGCGGCTTTTTCCAGATTGTTGTTGTGGAATTGGGCGCGCACATGGCGTTGGCAAATACCACGAAAGAGCCGCAGGTCTGAAGAGCGAGACTTGCCCTACATGCTACGCGCTCACCCAAAAGGACCACGACACAAAGAGCGTGTCGTGGTTACCTGCTGCGCGGTGCACCGAGCGCCATGCGGATGCCGATCTCCCGCGTTCGACCGCCGAGAGATCTTGCAGAACCAGTTCTTCAGTCAAGATTTTTGCAGTTCAACAAAACCGCTCCGCCTCAGGAACCGGAGCATTTGCGTCTCCCGCTCCGTAGGTTTGGAGCCCTTCAGCCAGTCCTTGAACCACCAATCCATATAGTGGTTATATCCTTGGGACTTCCAGTTCTCATTCAGGGCCAGATGCCGCTCCTTGTCGTCGTATTGGCGCGTGATCTCAGCCACCTCGTCTTTGGTTAGCCTGTGATAGTTCTCGTAATGGATGACGCCAACGCCACCCAACCGCCCTTTCTGATACGGCGGTTCTTCGGTCGGATACCCCAAGACCAGCGCCACGAGCGGGAAACAACAGGTCTGGGGCAAATCCAGGAGTTTCCACACCCTGTCCATATCTCCGCGATGAATGCCATTGGTGATCAAGGAGTCGATGCCCAAGGCCTTGGCAGCAATCGCGGCCGTTTGGGCAGCCAGAATTGTGTTGATGCTGGCGGTGACAAACGCCTCGATATTGTCGGGAAAGTAGGAATACCCAAGAGACTCCGCACTGGCCTTCACGCGGTTGAAATCCACGCAGTACAAGAGCATGCAGCTTCCCTGATACGTGCATACTGCTTTCATCTTGGCGCGGTCTTTCACCACCACAATGGAATAGCTCTGCATGTTCGAGGCATTGGCAGCGCGGATGCTAGCCTGCAGGATCGTCTGCAGCGCCGATTCCGGGAGCGGCTTGTCCAGGAAGTTCCCATGAATGGTTCTCAAGCTCCCGATCGTTTTGATCGTCTCATTCACAGGAGGAGGTGGTCCGCCCGCCGAGTCCGTTTCACGGTCTGCCGCGCGCGAAGACGGAGCCTCCGGCCCCAGCAGCAAAAGTCCTCCGCCCACGACGGCGCCTTGTTTGAGAAATGTTCGCCGATGTGATCTTGTTTTCATGGAATGATTCCTCCGCGGAATTTGTGGGTAAGTCTACACCTCCTGCCTAGATGGGAGCAAGGTAGCGCAGACTTGCCTCTCAAAGTCTGCGGCTTTCTGGTCCAGAGGCAGTAGCGGCGGACTACCTGTCCCGCCGAAGGCGTGGATGTCCTCCAGACTTGCCGCGATCCCGCTCTACGGGATTGCTACAAATAAAGACGTTCGGGCAGGTAGCGCAACTCCCGCTTTCTGGAGTTGCGGCTTTTTCAGAGCCTTTGCGGCGCGCTCACGCGGATGCAGGGCGTCGGCAAATACCCCGAAGAGCCGCAGGTCCAAAAAGCGAGACCTGCGCTACCGAGCTTGTCGCGAGGGGCGTTGGGTGTACATTAGCTTACCCGGGAGTCGAGAAATCCTGGTTGAGGTGAAACTGGCATGGCCAAGGTAGCGGTGCGGTACACGGATTACTTTGCCCAGACGATCCAGCGCCTGCGGGAGGACGGCTTGCTGCTGGTCACCCTGGGCGCGGACGGCAAGCCCAACGTCATGACGATTGGCTGGGGAACGATAGGCTCCATCTGGTCGCGGCCGGTCTTCCTCGTGCTGGTGAGGCCCTCGCGCCACACCTACAGCCGACTGGAGCAGGTCGGCGATTTCACCGTCAATGTACCGCCTCGAGAACTGGCCGAGGCGGTGAACCATTGCGGGACGGTTTCAGGGCGAGAGCACGACAAGCTTTACGAGATGCACTTGACGCCGATTCCCAGCCGCGAGGTGCGTCCTCCCATCATCCAGGAATGCGTCGTACACTATGAGTGCCGGGCGCTGCATCGTAATGACCTAGTGCCCGAGGCGCTCGCGCAGGCGGTGCGCGACGAGTACTACGCCAGCGGAGATTTCCACCGCCTCTACGTTGGGGAAATCGTCGCCGCCTACGCCGACGAGGACGCAGGCCAACGCCTGCGCGCCCAACAAGCAACCGAGTAGCGCAACTCCCGCTTTGTCTCGCCGAAGTGGGTAGCCACGACGAATCGGCGGTTGGATTCGTCGTGGGCTCGTGGTCGGGGAAACCCAAAGACCCACGACGAGGAAGAGCGCGCGTCGTGGCTACCTGCTGACGGTATCACGCACCTCGTGCAGATTTGTTATAATCCGGCCGCTTGCCCCGTTCGGCAGCGGCGTGTGCCCGGTGCCTGCAGCGGGCACGGGGGCGAGCGGAGTTGAGATGCCCCAACAAATTTCCAGCTACCGGCTGGAGAGCGAACTTGCCCGTGGTGGCATGGGGATTGTCTATCGTGGCGTCCACACGGTCTTCGAAGAGGTGGTGGCCATCAAGGCCATCTTCCCTGAGCTCACTCTTAATCCCGAACTGCGCGCTCGCTTCGTCAACGAGGCCAAAATCCAGCGCCGCCTCCAGCATCCGAACATCGTCCAGATTCGCGAGTTCCTGATCGACCAGGAGCGGTTCTACATCGTGATGGAGTTGATCGAGGGGGAAACGCTCGCGCAGCGACTGAAGCGGCTGGGCGCACCGCTCGTGGCGGAAGAGGCGCTGGAAATCTTCCGGCAAGCTTTGCAGGGCCTGGCCTTCGCCCACGCGCAGGGCGTCATCCACCGCGATATGAAGCCCTCGAACATCATGCTCACACGGGAAGGTGCGGCCAAGCTTACCGACTTCGGCATCGCCCGCGCCGTGGGCGTTGCCGGACTAACCCGGACCGGAACGGTCCTCGGCACCCCCGCGTATATGGCTCCCGAGCAGGTCAAAGGGCACCAGGTGGATAAACGCTCCGACATCTATTCGCTCGGAGTTACGCTCTACGAAATGGTGACCGGGCGCGTGCCCTTCGAGAATCCTGTGGACTCCGACAGCGACTATCATGTTTTACGCGCCCACATCGAAGAGCCGCCGCTACCTCCCCGTCGCCTAGTTGCGACTATCCCGCCCTTCATCGAGGCGGCCATTCTGAAGGCCATGGCGAAACAGCCCGAGGCGCGCTTCGCCTCTTGCGAAGAGTTCGAGGCGGCGCTGGTTTCCCGGGCACAGCCTGCGACCATAGAAATCATTCCCGCCGGCCAGCCGAGCACCGCTCCGGAGCAGGCCCTTCCCGACCAAAGCGCGCTCCCGACAGAGGTGGCACCCCCACCGACGCCGGCGAAGATCAGGCCCAAGGCAGACTATTGGCGGGCCGCGCTGGTACTCGCGGCGGCGCTTGCGGTCGGCGGATACTGGCTCTACCGAGTGCAGTCAGGCCCGCCGCGAACCAACGTACCCTCCCCGACCGGAGAGCTGCCGGGAACCAAACAAAGCCCACCTGCCCCTGTAGTCGAGCCGCCGATGGGACCGGCAGGTGCAACCAGCGCTCAGCCTAAAGAGGAAACAACCCAGAAGCCTCCACTGACGACGCGGGAGGCTCCGGCGCGGAAACCCGTGCCCAAACCGGCCGAATCGCTTCGAGAACGCCCTGCTGCTGTGCCAAGCCGCGTTCAGCCCTCGCAACCATCTGCCGCCGAGTTAGCAGCACAGGTTCAGGCACTCATTAAGCAAGCCAGCGCGGCCATGGATGGCGGAGACTACCAGGCAGCGATTGCCGCCTACCGCCACGCGCTGGAACTAGATTCGACAAACCAGGAGGCCCGTGCAGGGATTGACCGTGCGCAGAAGGCCAAGGCAGCGGAGGAAGCGACACGGTAGGGCCGACCCGCTGGGTAGCCCAGAACGGAGCCATAGGTGAAGACCCGGCGGCTACGCTGGGTGGAGAAATCCTATGGAACTGATGAAACGTTTTCGGAAGCCACTCATATTCGGCTTGGCCCTGATAGTTCTGGCCCTGATTGGGCTCCCCCAGCTTGCGGCGCAGCAAAGACCTTACAGCGTCGAGGACCTGAAGAAGCTCGCCCACGCTGGCGTTACCGAAAACCGCTTTCTCGACCTCGTCAAGGAGCGCGGCATCAGCTTTGCGCCCACGCCGGAGGCGCTTGAGGATCTGCGCGCCGGCGGCGTGCCCGAAACGGTCCTGAAGGAAATCAGCGCCCAGATTCCTCGGGAACAAGGTCCGGAGTTTTACCTGCGGGAAGGAGACCGGCTGGTCGCCGAAGGGCGCTTTGGAGAAGCCATCGCATATTACAGGAAGATCTTGGAACAACTGCCGGACGACCCGGGGGCGCAGACGCGGATTGCCCGGGCCGAGCAACAGCAGAAGGAGGCCGAAGTCCAACGGCGCGAGCAGGAGAAGAAGGAGCGCGCGCCGTTAGCGTACTACCGGCAGCAACTGCGGGATGCACTCCAGGCATCGCATTGCGCGAACGTTGCTCTGTATGGCAGGAGAATCCTGTCGGTCGAGCCGGGAAACCGAGAGGCTGAAGAAGCACTTAGCCAGTGCTTCCAACCCTACTCCTTGAAGCAGACCTTGAGCGGGCACCAACGCGAAGTCTATTCGGTCGCCTTCAGCCCCGACAGCCGCCTCCTGGCCTCGGGGAGCGCCGACAACACAATCAAACTCTGGGACGTGGCGAGCGGGGCCCTGAAGCAGACGTTGGGTGGGCACCAATACATGGTGCAGTCGGTCGCCTTCAGCCCCGATGGCCACATCCTGGCCTCGGGAAGCGAGGACAGAACCATCAAGCTCTGGGACGTGGCGAGCGGGGTCCTGAAGCAGACCCTGGGCGGGCACCTAAACTGGGTGCTCTCGGTCGCCTTCAGCCCCGACGGGCACCTCCTAGCTTCGGGGAGCATGGACAAGACAATCAAGCTTTGGGACGTGGCGAGCGGAGCCCTGAAGCAGACGTTAAGCGGGCACGAAGCGACTGTACAGTCGGTCGCCTTCAGCCCCGACGGCCGCCTCCTGGCCTCAGGGGGCTGGGACGGGACAACCAAGCTTTGGGACGTGGCCAGCGGAGCCGAGAAGCAGACCCTGAGGGGGCACGAAGGCTCCGTGTACTCAGCCGCCTTCAGCCCCGACGGACGTCTCCTGGCCTCGGGAAGCGAGGACAGAACAGTAAGGCTTTGGGACGTGGCGAGCGGGGCCCTGAAGCAAACGTTTAGCGGGCACCAAGGGGGAGTGCTCTCGGTGGCGTTCAGCCCTGACCGCGGCGTGGTGGCCTCGGGCAGCTACGACAATACTATCAAACTTTGGGACGTGCTGACCGGGGCCGAGAAGCAGACCTTGAGCGGGCACCAGCGCGAAGTCTATTCGGTCGCCTTCAGCCCCGATGGCCGCCTCCTGGCCTCGGGGAGCAACGACAATACCATCAAGCTTTGGGAGCGCGCGCAGTAAAGCCAGGCGGCTTTGCCGTCATGCTGTGCGAACATAGCCCTCTCGGGTGCTTCGTTGCGCCTTACCCGCCCTGCTGTGCGGAGGCAAGCAGTGCTTGCCGTCGGCTTTGCCGTTCCGCCGCACTTGTCCCCTCGCCCCAACCCTCTCCCCCAGGGAGAGGGTGTCCGTCAGCCGACGGACCGGTGAGGGCGCTGCCGGAAAGCCTTCGGCTTTCCGCGCAGCGAAGCGGCGGAGCCGCTCGTCGGAAATCTTGTGGTAGGATTCCGCCATGCGACACGCCTTTCTCGCTCTGTTCTTCTTGCTCTGTTCATTCACCCTGCGCGCCGCCGAGACGCTGGACGTTTACTTCGTGGACGTGGAAGGCGGGCAGGCGACGCTGCTGGTTTCGCCTTTCGGTGAATCCCTGCTGGTGGATGCCGGCTGGCCCGGCTACGGTGGCCGGGACGCGGAGCGCATCGTAGCCGCGGCGAAAGCCGCCGGCGTGAAGCAGATTGACTACCTGCTGGTAACCCACTATCACCTGGACCACGTGGGCGGCGTGCCGCCCCTGGCCGCGAAGATTCCCGTCATCCACTTTGTCGACCACGGCGCGAGCGTCGAGACCGACAAGGACGCGAGTGAGCTTTTCGCCGCCTATCGCCAGGTGCGCGAAAGGGGCCAACACATCGTGGTGAAACGCGGCGACAAGATTCCCATCAAGGGGCTGGACGTAGAGGTCATAGCGGCCGCCGGGAAGCTAATCACGGCGCCACTGAAGGGCGCAGGAGCGCCGAATCCGCTGTGCGCGGCGACGCCGCTTCGCGCCGTAGACCCGACGGAGAATGCGCAGTCCGTTGGCGTCCTCATTGGCTTCGGCAAATTCCGCTTGGCCAACCTGGCCGATTTGACCTGGAACAAGGAACTCGAGCTGGTCTGCCCCATCAACCGCGTGGGGACCGTGGACGTTTACCTCAGCACGCACCACGGCATGAACCTGTCGGGGTCGGCGGCGATCGTGCACGCGCTCGCGCCGCGTGTGGCCATCATGAACAACGGCGCCCGCAAAGGCGGAAGCCCTGACGCCTGGCGGATCGTGCGGAGTTCGCCCGGGCTGGAAGACATCTGGCAGCTCCATTACGCGGTCGAGGCCGGTAAGCAGAACAACACGACCGAGCAGTTCATCGCCAATCCGGAGGAGAAGTGCCAGGGCTACGGCCTGAAGCTCTCGGCCAGCGCGGACGGGTCATTTACGGTGACCAACACGCGGAACGGATTCGCGAAGCGGTACCGGGGCAACAGGTAGGCGGTAGGTCGTAGGTAGGAAAGAAAGGCTCACTAGCCAAACCGCGTGCAGACAGGCTATTCTTAGCGCGTTTTCGGGACTCTGGAACGCTTCCTCGCGTGGTGAACCGATGCAGGCCAAGATCTATTTCCTCAAGGGCGACATCACCGATGTGGCCGTGGATGCGATCGTGAACGCGGCTAACACAGATCTGGTGCTCGGGGCAGGTGTGGCCGGAGCGATCCGGCGCAAGGGCGGGGCCAAAATCCAGGAAGACTGTGACGCCATCGGGCCGATTCGTCTGGGAGAGACTGCCGTCACGACGGGCGGCAACCTCCGCGCCAACTACGTAATTCACGCCGCGAGCATGCGCCTGGGCGGGCAGACGACGGCCGAGTCCTTGCGTCTGGCGACGCACAACACCTTGCTGCGGGCTGAAGAGAAAACCATCAAGAGCCTCGCCCTTCCGGCCATCGGGACGGGTGTGGCCGGGTTCTCTATGGAAGAGTGCGCGCGAATCATGCTGACCGAGGTTCTCGAACACATCAAGTCGCGCACCACCTTGGACAAGATTTGCTTCGTGCTTTACGACGACGCGGCACTCCAGGTGTTCCAAGACACTTACACGAAACTGACCGGCAAAGCTGCGTCTCCCGCCACGTGAAGCGCGGGCGTCCGGCGAGTCGCGAGGCTTAGGACAAGCAGCCGCCTTTCAGTACGACAAGACAGGGATTGACGACCTGTTCCCTGTCACCTGTTCCCTATTCCGTGACCGTGCAGCAGACACCACTGAAGACTCTTCTCCTTGAGACCATCCGCCGCTCCGGCCCCATAACCTTCGCCGAGTACATGGCGCTCTGCCTCTACCATCCGGAGTTTGGCTACTACATGCAGGAGCGGGAACGGACTGGCGTGGCGGGCGACTACTTCACCAGTCCCGACCTTCACCCCGTCTTCGCGCGGCTCGTGGCGCGCCAGGGCGTCGAGATGTGGGAGGCGCTCGGCCGGCCGGCGCCATTCACGTGGGTGGAGATGGGCCCGGGGCGTGGCTGGTTCGCCCGGGACTTTCTGCGTTGGCTGAAGACCGCCCAGCCGGATATGTTTGAGGCACTGGATTACGTCGCCGTCGAGCCCGGGCCGCAGCAGCGTCTGCGCCTCAGCGAACGGCTGACGGAAGATGGATTAGAATCCAAAGTCCGACTGCTCTCGAGTCTCGAAGAGCTCGAGCCGCGAACCGGATGCTTCTTCTCGAACGAACTGGTAGATTCGTTTCCGGTTTCGGTGGTCACGCGCGCCGGGGGACACTTGAAGGAAGTGTACGTGGCGGCTGAGGGGGAAGCGTTGCACGAGGTGCCCGGGCCCATCAGCGACCCGGCCGTTGCCGCCGCGGTGGCCCGGTACGCGAGCGGACTCGAAGAAGATCACCGCGTAGAGGTGAACCTGCAGGCGCTCCAGTGGATGCGTTCTGTGGCGGAGAAGCTGGTCCGGGGGTTCGTGATCACCATCGATTACGGCGACCTCGCAGCGCGTCTTTACACTCCCGACCGGCCGCGGGGAACTTTGATGACTTATCGCGGCCACGTCGCTGCGGAGGACTTCTACCGCGCGCCGGGCGAGCAGGACCTGACCGCGCACGTCAACTTCAGCGCCTTGATGGATGCCGGAAAAGAAGCGGGGCTGGAGTTCACGGCGTTCACCACGCAAGAGCGCTTTCTCATGGCCCTGGGCGAAGGAAATGAGTTCGCCGATCTCTACGATGCCGGGCAAAATGAAAGGGAGAAGCTTCAAGCCAGACTGAAGCTCAAGCGGCTCATCCACCCCGAAGGGATGGGCACGATTTTCAAAGTGCTGATCCAGCACCGCGCGGTCGCCACGCCGCAGCTTACGGGCCTGAAGTTTCAAAGACAGTGACCAGTGACGAGTGACAAGTGACGAGCCAGAAGAAGTCAGAAGCGTGAAGGATGAAGGGGCGCACAGAAACACGCCTTTCATACTTTAGCCTTCACCCTTCAATCCTTAGCTTGTCACTCGTCACTGGTTACTTTGGTTAGCTGGCCTGCCGACTTTCCTCGGTGTAAGGCTTCTGCGTGTAGCGGTTGGCTTCGTCGAGCGCGCCCTGAGTATTGTCGTTGGTTTGCAGGGCCCGCTGGTATTCGTTCAGGGCCCGATCGCGCTGTCCCGTGACGTCAAAGATCTTGCCCAAGGTCAGGTGGGCCCACACCTCGACCCACTTGGGCTGCAAATCTCCGTTCAGCGCTGCCCGCATCGCCTCGGCTGCCGCACTGTAGTTGCGTAGCTTGAAGAGAACCTCGCCGATGCGGTATTGAGCGAGCGAGCTGTTCTTGTTCAGGTCCAATACAGCCTGGTACTGCTTGATGGCCTCCAAATAGGCCTGCTGCTGCACCAACTGATCAGCCCGGGCCAGTTCCACGGCGATCTTGATGCTGTCGTCGTATTTCAGGATGCGGCTGGCGGGATCCACCACCACGCGTAAGGGGCGCGTGAGTGTGTTGACGGTGAAGTCGGCCGTGGTGCCCACCATCTCCACGCGGTCATTGACGGGCTTCCGGCCTTCAGGATAGACGCGGATTTCCACCGGCATGCGGAAGATGTCCAGGTCCTGCTGGACTTTCCCCACCACCTGGTAGCCCTTTTCGGTTCGATACACCGCCCAGCTTCGCTTGAACTGCGGCACGCCCGTGGAACTGATCCACTGCGCGAAGAAGTACCTCAGGTCTTGGTTGCTGACCTTCTCCGCCAGCTTCTCGAATTCGTCAATGGAAACAGATTTCCCCGCATAGTCGAGGACCAACGTCTGCAACGTTTTCAGGAACGCATCCTCGCCGAGCACCCAGCGGAGCATATGAAACACCATGGCGCCCTTTTGAAAGACGATGGACTGATATTCCGGGGTAAATTCGTGCAGGCGGCTGGCCTGGGTAATGGGAGCGGCATCCTCGTGGGTGAGGGCGCCGATTTGAATCTCACGCATGGTGTCTTCGAAGGCGGCCTGGCCGGCTGCCTCCTCAACGTACATAGCCGCCGAATAGGTGGCCAAACCCTCATCCAGGAAGGCATCATCGGGTGAAGCGGGGCTGACCAGGCAACGCCACCACTGGTGCGACATCTCGTGCGCCAGCAGACGGTAGTTGACCGACGTCGAGAAGCCGCGCGAGGCCAGGGCCACGACGCCCGGCGCCGTGTATCCCCCCACCGTTCCGTCGTCGATTTCCACCAGGGCCAGGTGGCCGCTGGGCAAACCGCCGAATTTCTCGGAAAAGAACGCCTGAATCTTGGCGGCGGCTTCGCCATAGCTCGCCGCAAAATTCTCGTGGCCCGGTTTCAGGTAAAGGGCGATGTCGGCTCCCACCGCGGTGGCTGGCTGGATAACGTACTTTCCCGCCAGAACTGTTCCCGGGAAAGAACGCTCGTCAAACTCGTAGGTGTAGGTGACTTTGCCCGTCTGCCTCAGCGGCGCCAAGGCTTTGCCGGAGGCAATCGCGTTCTCCTCCGCCGGCACCGTGATGCGCATCGAGGCGGCGAAGCGATTTACCCCGTAAGCACTCACCGGGAACCAGCGCGCCGCGTAAAGCAGGTAGGAGCCTTCCGTACCGACATAAGCCAGCTTCAGGTTCTCCACCGGGCTGCCATCCGCCGAGGCCAGTGACCCACCGTAGTTCACCGTGAGCGACGACGGTTTCCCCTGGAGAACTGGGTTCAGGAAGTCCACCTGAAGCGTCAAACCGTCCCGCCGGAAGCGCAAGTCCTGGCCGGCGGCGTCCAAGATCTTCTCCACGCGCAGGTTGCTGTGCAGTTCGAAACCCATCGTGGTGAGGTCCGCCGTAGGAAGGAACTCGATGCGAGCCTTGGCCGCTAGGATATGCGTGGAAGGAAAGAGTTCTGCCTCAATCGCGTACTTGGTCACCTCGAAGCGCGTCTGGGCCTGGCCAATCGAGCCGGTCAGCAGCAGAGCCAGTGCCAGCAGCCCCGCTTGGAACCCGCGGCTTCTGACGGAGCCCCACACACGGGCACAGGTGGTTTCGCTACGAGGTTCAACAGTTGTCATGTTCTTCAGATCCATCCACTCCTTCTGCCGGGCTCGCGCACTGACCGCCTCGCCGCGATGGATGGCACACACCATCGGCGCCGCCCCGTCTTTCTTGGTGCTCTACATTGGATGCCTTCTGCACCCGCCCGTTGCATCGTGCCGCTCGGCAGCTCGCGTGCCCGCCAGTGCCTCACGGGGCCGGAGGGGTTGCCCCGGACTTGCGCAGCACGCCCATTACCGCGTCAGCCGCCCGCTCCAGGGCACCGCCTGGACCCAGGCGCGCTTTGAGAGCGCGAAATTCCTCGACCATCTTATCCCGAACTTCCGGGTGGTCGAGCAGATATTCTACCTGGGCGGCAAGGTTAGGGGCGTTGAAATCGTTCTGCATCAGTTCGGTGACCAGCGCCTTTCCCGCCAGCAGGTTAACCATACTGTAATAGGGGACATCCACGAGAAACTTTCCCACCAGCCAACTGAGCGGAGACACCCGGTAAACCACTACCATGGGACGCTCGCGTAGCACGGCTTCCACTGTTGCTGTGCCGCTCGCCACGACCGCCACGGCTGAATGTTGCAGAGCGTCGTAGGTAGCATGGACCACAGTGCGAACCGTCACCCGTCCGACGTGGCACTCCAGCAGTGTCTTCTCCAGCCACCGCGGGTCCAAGGTCGGAGCCACAGGAATCACAAACTGGATCTTTCGCGTGAGCGTCAGGCGGGTCGCGGCATCGAGCATCGGCGGCAGGTTGTAACAGACTTCCTTCTGCCGGCTGCCCGGCAACAGCGCCACCGTGGGCGTCGCGGGGTCCAGGCGCGCCTGGGTGAAAAACTCTTCGCGTGTCAGGTGGGGCCGAACCAGGTCAACCAGCGGATGGCCCACATATTCCACAGGAATCCCGGCCTTCCGGTAGAGGGCTTCTTCAAAATCGAATATGCAGAGCATCTTCGCGATGTTGGCGCGGATCTGTTTCAGCCTGCCGGCCCTCCACGCCCAAACCTGGGGACTCACAAAATAGACCACGGGGATGTTGCGGCGCTTGAGCCGCTTCGCGAGCCGCAGGTTGAAATCCGGAAAGTCGATGAGGATGGCGAGCTGCGGGCGCCGCCGTGCTACTTCCTCAAGCAGCGTGTGGAAAGCCCGATAGACGCGCGGCAGTCCGGCGACGACCTCGACGATGCCGGCCATGGAAATCTTGTGCGCGTCCACCGGAGTCTCCACACCGGCCTGGCGCATGGCCTCGCCGCCGCAGCCAAAAATCTCCACCTCGCCCAGGCGGGCGCGCAGAGCCGTGGCCAGCCCGGCGCCGTACACCTCGCCGGAACGTTCTCCCGCAACCATCAGCAGGCAGGTTTTGGGCATGGGTCAGTTGTCCGTCGTCGGTGGTCCGTGGTCAGCGGTAGGAGGAGAGGCTTTCGGGTGACCCACCACCGACAACAGACTACGAACGACGGACAGATCTTGGTCCTTATACTGAAGCTCGTAAAGCTTATGGTAAATCCCCCGCCTCTCGAGCAACTCCTGGTGGGTACCTACCTCGCGCACATGGCCTTTGTGCATGACGACAATTTTCGAGGCATTCTGGATGGTGGAAAGGCGGTGCGCAATGACCAGCGAGGTGCGGTTCTCCAGCAGCCGCCGGAGCGCCTCCCGAATCAGGGACTCGGTCTCCGGATCTACACTCGACGTCGCCTCGTCGAGGATCAGCACCCTCGGGTTGTGGGCCAGCGCCCGGGCAAAAGAGAGCAGTTGCTTCTGGCCCACCGAAAGTGTGGCCCCGCGCTCCTTGACCGGCTCGTAGAGTCCACCCGGAAGGCTCTCCACAAAATCCAGGATGTTCACCTGGCGCGTCACCTCGCGCAACCGGGCATCGCTGATCCCTTCCGTGCCCAACCGGATGTTGCCTGCGATGGTGCCAAAAAACAAGAAAGGATCCTGCAAGACCATCCCAAAATTCTGGCGTAAGTCGCGCAGGCGCACTTGGCGGATGTCAATGCCGTCGAACAGCACCGCGCCCTCCTGGACGTCGTAGAAGCGGAGGAGCAAGCTCGTCAAGGTGGTCTTCCCCGCGCCCGTGTGCCCGACGATGGCTACGGTCTCGCCCGGCTCGACCGTGAAGGAGACGTTTTCCACCACCCGGTGGTCATCTCGATAGGCGAAGCCCACGCCGCGGAACTCGACCTGCCCCTGGGGATTCTCGAGCGGAACGGGTCGCGGGGGGTCCGCGATGGTCACCGGGGTATCCAGCAGCTTGAAGATGCGCTCGGCGCTGGCCATCGCCGCCTGGAGGATATTGTACTTATCGCTCAAATCCTGGATGGGTCGGAAGAAGCGCTGCGAATACTGGATGAAGGCAATCGCCGTTCCGACCGTGACCAGGCCCTCGATCGCCATCCCGCCGCCCCGGTAAATGATGATGGCCACCGCCAGCACACCCAGAAATTCCACCGCAGGAAAGAACAGCCCGTAAGCCAGGATGGAATCCTTGTAGGCCTCCATGTGGACGCGATTGACTTTCTCGAATTCCTCAAAGCTCCGGCTCTCCCGGTTGAAAAGCTGGATGACCGCCATGCCGGTGATGTGCTCTTGCAGGTAGGCGTTGATGCGCGCGATGGCCACGCGGATGCGCCGGTAGGATTCGCGCACGGCCTTCCGGAAGGCCACGGTGACCAGCACGATCAGGGGCAGAATGGAAAAAGTGAGCAGCGCCAGCTTCCAGTTCAGCGCCAGCATCACCACGACGATGCTGAGCAAGGTGAAGAAATCGCCGAAGATCGCCACCATCCCGGAGGCAAACAGTTCATTCAGCACGTCCGCGTCGGTGGTGACGCGCGTCACCAGACGGCCCACCGGGTTGCGGTCGTAGAAGCTCAATTGCAAGCGTTGGAGGTGGGCGAAGATCTGCTTCCGCAGATCGTACATCACCCTCTGCCCCACCAGTTGCATCGCATAGGACTGCGCGAACTCCAGCAAAAAGGTCAGCAGCACGGTGGGCAGGAAAAGCACGAAGGCGATCTGGGCGATCCCGACCAGGGGATTGGGACTCAGGAAGCGGTCCAGAACCGCGGGCAGCTTGGCGCGCGACGCGGGGTCAAGGTAGCGGTCCACCTCGACTTTCAGCAGATAGGGCGGAAGGGCCTGCAAGATGCCGTAAAGGACGATGGCCACCAGGGCCGCCAACACCACCAGCCAGTACGGGCGCAGGTAGGCGAGCAGCCGCCGCATCAGCCGTGCGTCGTAGGCTTTGCCGAGAACTTCTTCTTCGTGGAAACCGTCGGACATAAGTCAGTTGCCAGTTGCCATTGGCCAACACATAACGGACAAAGGACAACGGACGATCTGGCGGCATAAAGCCGCCGCTACGCCTCTTTCTCCAGTTCTTCTTCAATCAACTGCTTGTTGTAAAGCTCTGTGTAATAGCCGTTCAGCGCCAGCAATTGCTCGTGCGTGCCGTGCTCCACGATTCCTCCCTCGTGCAGCACGACGATCTCGTCGGCATTGCGAATGGTGGAAACGCGGTGCGAAATCAGCAGCGTGGTTCGGCCGGCCATCACCTCGGTGAGGTGGCGCAAGATCTTCTCCTCGGTATAGGTATCGACGCTGGAAAGGGCGTCATCGAGGATCAAGATGCGCGGGTCGCGGATCACGGCCCGCGAAATGGCCGTGCGCTGCTTCTGCCCACCTGACAGCGTCAGGCCACGCTCGCCGACCAGCGTGTCAAATCCCCGTGCGAAGCCGCGGATCTCCGGCAAGATATGGGAAATCTCGGCCGCCCGATCGACCTCGGCATCGGAGGCCGCCGCGGTTCCGAACCGGATGTTCTCGCGGACGCTCTGGCTGAACAGAAACGTCTCCTGCGGCACAAAACCGATGTTCTCGCGCAGGACCTGGAGAGGGATCTGGCGGATGGGCACCCCGTCCACCAGCAAGCTCCCCGCGGGTGCGTCGTAGAGGCGCGGAATCAGATTGACCAGTGTGGACTTTCCCGAGCCCGTAGCCCCCACGATGGCCACGGTCTTACCGGCGGGAATCCGCAGGTTGATGTTCTTCAGAATCAGCCGGCCGTTATAGCCAAAGGTAAGATCACGGAATTCGATTTCGCCCCGCAGAGAAGTGAGGTGCCGGGGAGGGACATCCCGGTCGTCGATGTCCGGCTGGGCGAGGAAGATCGTGTTCAAACGTCCCAGGGATGCCGTGCCACGCTGGAGCAGATTCACCACCCAGCCCAGCGCGATGATCGGCCAGATCAGGTAAAGCAGGTACACGTTGAACGCCGCAAAAGTCCCCACCGAAATGGCGCCCGAAAGCACGTGCCGTCCACCCACCACCATGATGAGCATGAAGGCGATGGCAAACAGCAGCGCCATGCCCGGCCACATCAAGCTGGTAATCCAGATCAGGTGTCGGTTCCTGCGGACGAATGTTTGATTCATCGCGTCGAACTGCGCCATCTCCGCTTCTTCCTGGCCGAAAGCGCGAATGACGCGCACCCCCGAGAGGTTCTCGCGCACTTTCTCGGTCATCTCTGAATACATCTCTTGGATCTTTTCGAAGCGGTCGTGAATCTTCTGGCCAAAAACCTTGACGGCGACGGAAACCAGGGGCATGGGAGCCAGCGCCAACAGCGTCAGGCGCCAATCGAGGTGCAGCATCACGCCCACCGTGGCCAGGCCAATCACGACGGTGGTGGCCGAATACATGATGCCCGGACCCACCAGGTTGCGTACGGCATTCAGGTCGTTGGTGAGCTTCGACATCAGGTCACCGGTCAGGGTCTGGGTGTAGTACCGCGGGGAGAGGCGCATCAGGTGGAGGAACAGGTCGTTCCGCAGGTCGTACTCGACGTCGCGCGAGATCCCGATCAATATCCAGCGCATCCAGAACTGGAACACCGCCAACCCCAACGCAATCACCAGCAGGAGCGCGGCGTAGAAAAGCAGGCCGCTCCAGGTGACGCCGCGCGACAGGCTGTCGATCGCCGCCTTGATGATCAGCGGCAGATTGACGCGCAGCGCCTGAGCCAACACCAGGGCGATGAAGCCCAGCACGTAACGCTTCTTGTAGCGGGCCAAATACGGTTTAAGGGGAAGCAGCCGACGAAACAACCGAAACCTTTCCTATCTGCACCTGAATCCGGTGCCCAAGAGAACTGATGCCCTAAACTCTAATTATAGACAGGCGTCGGACAGAGCGGCAATGGGGTTGTGAGAAGGGTCAGATCTCCCGGCGGCCTTCGAGCGCCTTGAGCATGGTCACCTCGTCGGCGAATTCGAGTTCCGACCCCACCGGGATGCCCATGGCGATGCGCGTCACCTTGATGCCCAGAGGCCTGATGAGCTTGGAGAGGTAGATGGCGGTTGCTTCCCCTTCGACATTGGGGTTCGTCGCTACGATCAGCTCTTTGACCTTGCCGCTTTTCAGCCGCTCGAACAGATTTTTCAGCTTCAACTGGTCGGGCCCAATCCCTTGGAGAGGCGAAAGCGCCCCGTGCAGGACGTGATAAAGTCCGCGAAACTCGCGTGTCTTCTCGATGCCGACAACGTTGTACGGCGTCTCCACGACGCAGATGACGTCCTGCTCACGGCGCGGGTCGGTGCAATACTCGCAGGGGTCCTGTTCGGTGAGGTTGTTGCACAGGCTACAGAGCCGGAGCTTGTCTTTGGCGTCGAGGAGGGCGGTCGCCAGGCGCTCCACGTCCTCGCGCGGCGCCCGTTCCAGATGGAAGGCAATTCGCTGGGCCGACTTCTGTCCGATGCCGGGCAGATGCTTCAATTCATCAATCAGGCGAGCCAGGGGCTCGGCGAAATCTTTCATATCGAGAATCGAATTTCGAGTTTCGCCCCTCAGGGCAATCCAGGAAGGTTGAGGCCGCTGGCCAGGTTTCCGACCCGGCTGGCCAGTTGCTCGTCCACTTTCCGGGTGGCCTCGTTCACGGCGGCCATGACCAAATCCTGCAGCATTTCCGTGTCCTCGGAGGCAAAAACCTCCGGGTCGATCTGCACGGCCACCAACTGTTTCTGACCATTCATTCGGACGGTCACCATGCCTCCGCCCGCGGAAGCTTCCACCACCAGCTCGTCCAGTTGCTTCTGGAGCTGCTCCTGCATCTGCTGGACCTGCTTCATAATCTGCTGCATCTGTTGCAGATTCTTCATCGCTCACTCCTGGCTTAGGTCTTGCACGTCCACCAAGGTGCAGTCGAATTTCTTCCGGAAAGCCTCTGCCATGGGGTCGCGACCCACCCGTTCCCGCGCACCGGGTCGCGTCACCGCGGGCTGCCCTTCTTGCGTCTCGAGTGTAACATAAATCTTCACAGGCTGTCCCAGCACCTGCACGCACGCCGTACGCAACGTTTCGAGCTGCTCGCGAGTCCTGACCAGATCGGCATAGAACGAGGCGTGCTTGGGAAACAGGAAGCGGACTTCCCCGTTCTCGAAGCGCCATCCCGACAAGTGATCCAAACACGAGCTGAGAAGTTTCTTTGATTCGAACAGCACGGCCTTGATCGAGGTGAGCCGGCCGTCCTCGGCAAGTCTCGGGGACCCGGTGGCGGGCAGGCCGACAGTCGTAGCAGGCGCGGCGCGTCTCTCCGCCGGCTCACTCGGCGGCAGTTCAGGCTTCGTGGATTCCTGTCCCTTCACAGGAGCCGGGGGCGCAGGGCTCGCGGCTGCGGCGCCTCGAGGAGTTGTGCTCTCCTGCCTTTTGGCGGGCGCGGAGCTCCCGAGTTCCGCTAGTAGCGACTCAAGTGAGGTCAACTTCCGCGCGTGCACGAGCTTCAGCAGTCCCATTTCCAAGTGAAAACGCGGCTCGAGCGAGTAGCGCAGTTCGCCCTCCGTGCGCAGCAGGATCTGGAAAAAGCGGGTGAGATCCTCCTCACTGAAAAGCCGGGCGAGCTCCCCCAGGGCCTGACGCTCATCGTTCGGGACCTGGAGCAGGGGGCTTTCCACGCCGCAGCTTTTCGCGACCATCAGGTTGCGGACATAGCGTGTGTATTCCCCGCAGAAGTGGGCGAGCTCATAGCCTTCGGCGGCCAGTTGGCTGACCAGTTCGAGGACCCGGCGGGGGTCCGCTGCGTGGATGGTCTCCGTCATCTCGCGCAGTAACCGGACCGGCACCACCCCCAGCAGTTGGCGAACCCGGCTGTCTTCCAATTGTTCGCCGCAGGCCGCGATGACCTGATCGAGGAGCGAGAACGCATCGCGGAGGCTGCCTTCCGCGGCTTGGGCGAGAGCGCCGAGCGCGCCCTCGTCGGCCTGGATTTTCTCTGCCGCCGAGACCGCTTCCAGTCGGGCATAGATCTCCGCGTAGTCGAGCAGGCGAAACGCGAAGTGCTGGCAACGCGATTGGATGGTCGCCGGCAGCTTGTGCGGCTCAGTCGTCGCCAGGATGAAAAGAGAGCGGGGCGGAGGCTCCTCCAGCGTCTTCAGCAGCGCGTTGAAGGCCTCCGTGGTGAGCATGTGGACTTCGTCGATGATGAAGACCTTGTACGGATCGCGCGCCGGAAGGTAACGGACGGTCTCGCGCAGCTCGCGGATCTCGTCGATGCCGCGGTTGGAAGCCGCGTCAATCTCGAAGACGTCCACGGAATTGCCCGCCGTGACCTCCACACAGGAGGGGCACTGTCCGCACGGCGTCAGGGTGGGCCCCTGGACGCAGTTCAGAGACTTGGCAAGAATCCGCGCCGTGGACGTCTTCCCGACGCCGCGCGCGCCCGAGAAGATGTATCCGTGCGCTACCCGGTTCTGCAGGATGGCGTTCTTCAGAGTCTCAGTAATCAGTGGCTGGCCGACCACCTCATCGAAGACCTGCGGCCGGTATTTGCGGGCGATAACCTGGTAAGACATGAAAGCAGGGATTGGGGATTAGGGGTTGGGGGTTAGAGGTCTCCGCCAGTCCCTAACCCCCAGCCCCTAACCCCTAAAATTGGGCCAGACTTCGGGTGATCCGCAGCACCCGGAGAGGCTCGCTACCGTTGCTTCCTTCCGGACCTGGCGGGTTCACGAACATCCGTCGCGCAGAGCCCGAAGTCTGACATCCGGGCCGGCCTTCTCTCTTGCTGCCAGAGGAGAAGTGCAGCCCACGAAATGTTAGCACGCGCGCTCGTTCTGCGTCGACCTCTTTCCGGCCGACGGGCGCCGGCGGAGGGACCGGAGTGGCCGCGGCCACCGGGAAAAAGGAAATCCAGCTCGCGCCGGAGACCAAGCTCACTTCCCCCGTCACCGTCACGCTCAAGCGATAGGCGACGACTCCGGGCGGACTTGGAGAGCGGCCCAGCGAACAACCAGCGGCGGAGCGCTTACCGGGCGGTGGGCGTTCCCTCCGTCCATTGGAGGGTCAACTGCTGCCGGGTGGGAGCAACGCGCAGCGTATTCGCGGCACTCGAAGGCGGGACGGCGGAAATCTTGTTGAGCACGTTGACCGAACCATCCGCCGAATAGACGCGGACGGTTAGTTGCCGAGTGTTTGCGGGAATGGTCAGCGACTCCGTGAGAGATCCGGAGTAGCCTCCCCCCATCCCTACGAATCCACGTTTCTTCTTGCCGATTAACCTGCTCTGGAAAATTGTGGTGTTCCCATCCAGAACGAGCAGGGTTGCCTCTTTGAGTTGGTGGGTGCACTGGAGGGCTATGACTCTCCCCGGCTGTGGCTTCGTTGCGGCCGCGGTGGGAGCGGGCGAAGCAGCGGCAGCAGGTTTCGCTGCCCCGCTGGCTGCCACCGATGATGCGCCCCTCGGTTGAGGCCGAGGAGGCGCCGGAGAGGTTGGCTGAGACGGGGCCGGTGGCGCGGTTGATTTTCTCCACTCGAGGAGCAGCCAGCCACCCATCCCCAACAGAGCCACCAGCAACACGCCCGCGGCGGCGCCCGTCAGGACGTGTCGCAGCTTCTTCCGTTCCTCGCGTGCTCCCTCCTGGGGGGTGATGAAAGGCCTCTGGGCCATCACCGTGCGTTCGCCGGCGCGAAGCTGCGACATGGGGAGTTTCGCCTCCGCGCGCGGCGCGCGACCCTGGCAAACGTCCTCTAGGTCATCCAGGAATTCCCGCGCGCTCGCGTAGCGTTTGGCACGATCCTTGGCCAGGCAACGAAGAGCCAGGTAATCATGCCCGCCGGTGAGCTGCGGGTTGACGCGGCTGGGCAAGACCGGGTCCTCGTAAACGATCTTGAACATGACGGCGGCGGTATCCCCCGCGAAGGGTTTCTGTCCCACCAGCATCAGGTAGAGAAGGATGCCCATGGAGAATAAATCGCTGCGGGCATCTACTTCCCCACCCGTCACCTGCTCGGGAGACATGTAAGCCGGGGTGCCCATGATGGCCACGGTGCGCGCCGCCCCCTCGCGCGCCACGATCTTGGCAATGCCGAAGTCCGTGATCTTGACCCGCCCATCCTCGGTCAAGATGATGTTCGCAGGCTTCAGGTCGCGATGAATAATCTGGTTCCGGTGCGCGTAGTCCAGCGCTTCCGCGACCTGGCGAACAATATCGAGTGCCTTCTCAATTCCCGGCGAGGGCTCGGCCAGAAGGACGCTCTCCAGGGTTCGGCCCGGGATGAACTCCATCACGATGTAGCTGCTCCGTGATTCCGGGTCTTCGAGCGCGTCGTGAATGGTCACGATGCCGGGATGGGAGAGGCGGCCGGCCGCACGCGCCTCGCGCATGAAGATGTCGCGCGCCCCCGGGACCCCCGCCTCCGTGGGCGAATCGAGCGATAGGACCTTGATCGCCACCAGGCGGCCAATGGTCGGGTCCGAGGCCTTGTACACCACGCCCATGGCGCCACGTCCCAACTCTTCGACCACTTCGTACCGCCCGATTTTCTTCATGACTCTTTGGGAGTAACTACTAGTTGGAAGAGGTGACTGCCAATGCGAAAGGTGGAACCGTGAGAGAGCGGCGCCGTCTGGATGGGCCTGTCGTCCACCAACGTGCCATTGGTGCTTTCGAGATCCCGTAACAACACACCCTCATCGCTGATTTCCAGCGCGCAATGGACACGCGAGACCATCCGGTCGCTAACGGTGATGTCGGCGTTGGCGCGCCCAATAGTGACGCGTGGTTTGGAGACAGGATACACCGTGCCCTTCTCTTCACCCTCCAGGACCTTCAGGGAGATTTCCTCATCTTCTGGCAGGTGCAAGAGGCGCCCATCGTCCGTGACCGCCGATGTAATGGAACTCACCTTCTTGTTCGTACTTCCGGCACGGAACGTCGCTAGCCTGGGATTGACTACTTGGAGCGACCCCTTGCAGGCCGGACACACCAGCTCCGCCCTCTCACGATTCGTGACGAAGATGTCGCCCGTGACCTCAAATGCATGTCCGCAGTGGTGGCAACGGATTTCCACGGAGCTACGCCGTCCTCTCTGCTAGGCGTTTCTCAGGTAGGCTGCTCAGGCGGAAGAATTTCCGGGATGCGCTGCGGAGACGACCCCGGCCTCGCTCTTCCGCTGCGCCTCGCAACAGACATATACCACAACTCCTGCGCGCGGCATAGTGGGGCAGCACGAATTCCGGCGGTACGCTGAATATCGACACACCCACCTGTGCACAGCCTGCGCCGCGTCCGCACTGAATCACCCAAACATCTGCGTCATTCACAACATCGACGCATTGAAGTAGGGGCGGACCTACGTGTCCGCCCCCCCCGGAGGGCGCATCCCGCCAAGGCGGGACGCCCCTACTGAAGTCGTGCCCTCTCGTGCATTTTTCGCTTGACAAATCCGACAAGGTATGCTATACTAGTAGCCTCTAGAATGGAAGGCTGCAGCGTGAGTTGGTCGCCCTTGCGGGGGGGTGCTGTCGTGACTTGAGGCGGGTTGTGGGCTCGGATCATCGGAACGAGAATCTACCCCTTATATATAGGAAAAAGCAAAGCTAGTATGTTATTGAAAACAAAAGAAAATGCCAGTTTTTGGGGTGAAAACGAACCTAAGAGGCTTAACAGCTGTGCTTTCAATGTGATAGCTGCCAAATTGGCGGCTTTTGAAGGTAAGATTCGCACGCGAAAGCTAGTATGTTGTTGAAAACAAGAGACTATAGCCTGTTTTGGGTCGAGAACGAACCAAAACCACCTTGCACTCTAACACTTGTGTTTCCAGAAGGATAAGAGCGAAATCGGTGACCCTGGACGGAAAGATTCGCACGCCTCAAACGAGGCGAAGCTGGTACGTTATTGAAAACAAGGGCTTTTGCAGAAAAACAGGCCCAAGACGAACCTATTCCGGGGCCGCTTGCCAGCGCACGTGCAGGCGATCAAGCAGTTCGATGGCGCAGCGGATGGGCACCGCGACGGTTTCCGAGGGGTGCGAGGGGTTTTGCCGCTCGACGATTCCGACCACACCGCCTGACTCAAGATAAACGGGACTGCCGCTCGCCCCCCGGCCGAGAGGAACGTCCAGGATGATCACCTCGCTCTTCTCCGCGCTCCTCTCGGAAAGTTCCAAGGTCCCTCGCCGGATGACTCTGCCTTTCTGTGTAGTGGGCCTCCAGACAAACGCCGGATGTCCCGTGACCGCGACCGACGTTCCCTCGGCGACCTCTGCGGGATTCAGCTGGACGAAACTCGGTTGCCCCTCCGCCGGCAAGGGCCGCTCGGTCCTCAACACAGCCAAGTCACGGACGTCATCCAAACCAACGAGATCACACGAGACCGCCGTGGCGGTTCGCGCTCCCGGCCGGGCCAGCTTGGCCACGATCTTCGTTCCTGGACTCCCTGCGAGGCAGCGTCGGGCATCCTCGACCACGTGGGCGTTGGTGAGGATGTACCCTTCTTCGTTGACCAGGAAGCCCGTCGCCGCGCATTCGCGATTCGTTCCCTGCTGCCCGGGCCCGATGGCGAGAAGCTGGACAACGGCTGCTGCCGGTCCCATGCCAGGAGTGTCGGTGGCCAGCTTCTCCCGACACAACGCCGGCGACCCGAGGCTGAGCGCGAGCAGGAAGGCAAGAATCCTCGGCGGGGCGAGGCGGGCGATCGCCATAGATCGTGGCCGGACTAGGCTCGACGCCAAAACTACCTCCCCATCTGCTTCGCCTTCTCCAGGATGGCCGGCCGGGCGCCTTCCATGATCTCGCGCACGTCCTCGTAGCGCAGGGTACGCTGCTCGAACGTACGTTTCTCGAGCGCGCCCAGGAAGCGGCTCTCAAACTCTCGGAAGTAGGAACCGTAGAGGTGGTAGCTGTCGGCCAGGTGGCAGTAACGGCCGAGCTTGACCGCCCGGCCGGAGATTTCCGCAACCCGGTCGGCAATTCGCTTCTGCATCTCGACCAAGGCGAAGATGTTCATGAAGGCGGCCTTGTAAGCGTCGTTCGACCGAAAGCGGACGTTCATGCTGAGCACCGGCTCGCCCTTCTCCTCGGTGACGCGGCACCAGAGGCTCTGCAGGCAGGCGGGGTCGTAGCACTCGTTGTCTTCCCAGACCTTCCAGGTGACGGCCTGCGCCCGCCGGGTGTGGGGGGCCTTCGCGAGCTTTTGGCACAGGGCTTCGATCTGGTCGAACGGCTTCAGCGTGGGAACCTCGTAGGCGAACAGGCGCTGGTGGTAGGTGTACTCCCAGCGGTGATCCTCGGGGTCGCGGGGATCGCGGACCAGGTGGTCTTTGATGCCCTCGCAGACTTCCATCACGTACTCCTGCAATTCCTCTGGCCCGCCCGGGAAATCTTTGTGAATCATGGGCTCGCCCAGCGGGTCGGTGACCGTGATGATCATCGTGGCGTCTTTGCTGGGAGGATCGTCGGGCTTGTCGTACTGCGTTTTGACGTCGCATCCGCGCCGGGAGAGCTCAATCAGCGATTCTTCCCAGGCGCGCGCGATCGAGTCCGCTTCCACGTGCAGGACCGGTATGCCGTTCATGAAACCTCCACTTTCTGTGGCGGCGAGGTCTCGTCGCCGAACTGATGGAGAGTCCGAAGGCGGCGGTGAGGACACCGCCGCTACAGCCGATTCACCAATCCTGCGGTGGTGGGGACATCGCCGCACCAGCAGATTCACCAATCCTGCACCGCCCCATCCTGGCGGCGCGCCGTGGGTAGATAGGAGCGGCGATAGGGATACTTCTTCGCCAGCTCCTCATTGACGTCGGTGCCGAGTCCCGCCGCGTCGCTCACATCCATGTAGCCGTCCTTGAACGTCGGGCCGCCGGGGATGACTTCGCGCGTCGCCTCCGGGAAGAAGACCATTTCCTGGACGCCGAAGTTGGGAATGGAAATGTCCAGGGCGACGTGCGCAGCATGCGTGGGCGGGCCGAGGTCGGCAGGGCCGTGCCAGGCCGTCTTCACCTGGAACGCTTCGGCCAGGGCGGCTACTTTGCGCGCTGCCGTGACGCCCCCGATATGCGATACCCCAACGCGAATGTAGTCAATCAACTGCTCGGTGATGAGCGGGACGCAATCCCAAATCGAGTTGAACAGCTCACCCATGGCGAGCGGCGTGGTCGAGTGCTGGCGGATGAGCCGGAAACTTTCCTTGTGCTCGGGCCGCAAGAGGTCTTCGAGGAAGAAGAGATGGTACGGCTCGAGCTCGCGGGCCAGGCGCGCGGCTTGAATGGGCGCCAGCTTCTCGTGGGTGTCATGCAACAACTCGACCTCGTCGCCGAGTTTCGCGCGCAGGTGCTCGAAGAGTTTCGGGACGATGCGCAGGTAAGGAGAAGGCTCGAAGATTTCCGTTTCGGGCAACTCACCCTGCTGATCCACGCGCCCGGCGGTTTCTTCCGACTTTCGGCGCGAGGAAGTGCCGTAGGTCCCTTCCAGGCCAGGAATCGCCACCTGCGCGCGTACACACTTGAAGCCGCGCTCCATGGCGCGGCGCACGGCGTCTTCAACCTCGACGAAATCGCGGCCGCTGGCATGGGTGTAAGCGAGTGCACCCACGCGCGTCCGCCCGCCCAGCAGTTGATAAAGAGGCATGCCGGCACGTTTGCCCTTGATATCCCAGAGCGCCAAGTCCACGGCCCCTACCGCAGTCACTTGCACCGGCCCACCGCGCCAGTACGAACCCCGGTAGAGATACTGCCAGGTGTCTTCGATTTGGTCAGGGTCGCGGCCAATCAGCAGCGGCGCGATGTGCTTCTCGAGCGCCGTGGCTACGGCGAGTTCGCGGCCGTTCAGCGTGGCGTCACCCACGCCGTAAAGGCCCGGTTCGGTGGTCAGGATCTTCACCAGCACGTAGTTGCGTCCGGGCGAGGTGACGATGACGCGCACGTCGGTAATCTTGAGCGGCGGCAGGCCGCGCGAGGACTTTGCAGCGGCTTGCTCGCCCCGCAGCGGATCGCGTGCTCCCAGCGCGCCGAGCGCCGCGGCGCCCGTGAGTTTGAAGAAGTTGCGACGGCCAGAGTCGTGGGACCGAGTTGCCATGTTCGCCTCCAGCGAAAGATCGGAAACGAGGAGGCGATTCTACATCGGCAGGCCACCGTAGGGGAGCACCTTTA
>JBEKCQ010000003.1:0-66699 GCA_050014795.1 Terriglobia bacterium
TGGAGTGCGCATCCCAACTTCGATTTGCTCGCTACGGTGGCCGGGATCGAGCCCGCCGCACCGGGCTTTCGAGAAGTGGAGATTCGACCGCACCTCGGCCCGCTCAAGCAACTGAGAGCCACACTCCCCCACCCGCAGGGAGACATTACCGTCTCCTACGAGCGCCAAGGCGAGGGCTTGGTTGCCGATGTGACCTTGCCCGAAAGGCTCTCAGGTTGGTTCTACTGGCGGGGCAAGAAGGTGCCGCTTCACGGCGGCTCACAACATCTGGTGTTTTGATGCCCTCAGACGGGCGCCGCACTCCGTCTCTTGCGTCACGACTGAGGCTGCCCCATTCCCAGTCCACCGCCACGCATGAACGCGTACGGCAAACCAGGAGCATGTTGCCAGGCTCCAGGCTATAATCCTCGCACCGATGATTTGCGAAGCTCACGATTGGGAGGTCCCGCCATGCTCCTTGGGAAATCGAAGTTCTTGCTCTTGCTTGCCATCGACAATGCAGTCTCCCATGCCGGCCAGGAGCGCTCTATGACCGTCACCGTTGGCCCCGCGGACGCGGACGTGATCGGCACCGACGACCGCGCTATTCAGCAGGCGATTGACCGTGTGGCCGCGGCAGGCGGTGGCACCGTCATCATCAAGGCCGGCACGTATATACTCGCGAATTCCGTGCGCTTGGCCAGCCACACGACACTCAAAGGCGAGGGTACCGGCAAGACCATCCTCAAGAAGGCCCCGGGCGTGAGAAGCAAGTTGAAACTTGACGCCGACTACGGTGAATTCATCGCCACCATTGAGGATGCGCGCGGCTTTGCGCCGGGCATGGGCGTGGTCGTCGTGGACAAGGCGCAGCGTTCCGGCTGGACTCCGAGCGTGCGGACCATCGTGCGGATCGACGGGCAGACACTCCAATTCGACCGCTTTCTCCACATGGACTACTCCGTGGAGAACGCCGGCGAGGTATTCAACACTTTCCCCCTCGTCGCCGGGTACGAGGTGGAGAACGTTCGCGTGGAGAACCTCACAGTGGAAGGCAGCCGCGCCGACAGCGAAATCCTCGATGGCTGCCAGGCGGGCGGAATCTATTTCTTCCACTCCAAGAGAGTAATGATTCGTAACTGCGTGGCACGGAACTACCCGGGAGACGGCATCAGCACGCAGTTCGTCGAGGACCCCGTGATCGAGAACTGCGAGGCCTATGGCAATGCCCTGCTGGGCATTCACCTCGGCACCGGAGCGCTCCGACCCGGGGTTCGCCACAATCGCAGCCACAACAACGGCGAGGACGGCCTGTATCTCTGTTGGCGCGTGCAGGATGGCATTTTCGAACAAAACCAATCCTGGTCAAACGACGGCAACGGCATCTCTATCGGCCACAAGGATACGGACAACACCTTCGTCGGGAACGTCCTGAGTGGGAACGGCAAGGCAGGCATCTACTTTCGGGAAGAACCCGAGATCAACGCCGGCCATCGCAACACCTTCCGCGAAAACACCATCGAGGATAACGGCCGACCCGACGCGCCCGGCTATGGTGTCCGCATCGACGGCGCCACCCAGCACCTCATTTTCCAATCCAATACGATCCGCGAAACCCGCCCACCCGAGCGTGCCACTCAGCACGTCGGGATTTACATTGGAGCCCGGGCGGACTACATCACGGCGGAGAAAAACATTTTCAACACGAAGCTGAAACGCGCCATCGTGGATGAGTCCATCGGCGGGCACAACCGGCTGGAACAGCCGTCCGGAAACTGAGCCAGAACTCCGCAGCGCTCGGGCACCACTATTCCGCTGGCGAGCGGACAGAAGCGGAGCGGGTGCCGGGCTGGAACCCGAGGCGGAAGGAAATCTCGCGGCTGGTTTCGCACACCAGAGGGGCGATCTCGAGAATGCGCTCGGAGGTGAGGCGGGTGGCCGGACCGGCCACGCTGAAGGCCGCCACCACGCGGCCGGTGTGGTCAAACACCGGCGCCGCTACGCAGCGAAGACCCTCGACAGCCTCCTCATTGTCCACGGCATAACCCCGTTCGCGAATCCGCTCCAGCTCCTTCTTCAATTGGAGCAGGCTCGTGATGGTGTGCCCCGTGAGGCGCTCGAAACCCGGCGACCTGGAAAGCCGGCCCAGCATCTCCTCACCCTGGTAGGCGAGCATCGCCTTCCCGACGCCGGTGCAATGCAGCGGCATCTCGCCTCCCAGCCGCGCGTCCAGGCTCACAGGTTGGGGGCCGCCAAATTTCTCGATGGAAACCGCGCGGTCGCCCTGAGGAATTGCCAGGTGAACGGTCTCCTGCGTCTTCTGGTTCAGTTCACGCAGGAGCGGCTGCGCCACGCGCCGGTAGTCCAGCCGATCCAGAACCCTCAAGCCCATCCGCAGCATGCGAAACCCGAGCTGGTAGCCGCCACTGGAAGTGTCCAACTCCACGAATCCCTGGCGTACTAAGTTCACCATCAGGCGATGAACGGTGCTCACGTGAAGGTGTAATCGGCGGCTCAGTTCGGTCAGCGTGTAGCCTGGCTGGTCACCTTCCGCCAGGCACTCAAGGATGCGAAGCGCCTTGACTAATGCCTTGACCGTGTAGGCCCCGGTGGCAGCGGGTGGGGTGGATTGGGGATTTCTCATGTTGTGAAAGCTATTGCGGGATGGGCGAACGTGTCAAGCCGGCATTCCTACAACGCCTCGGCGCGCAGCGGAAGCAAACACCGCGGCAGGACCCGAGGCCTGTTCATCGCGGCATGTCACCAGGGGCCCGCGGTACGGGCACATCACGGTGCTGGACGGCGCTCGCCAGACTCGATGCGAGTGATTTCGGCCTGGGCACGGGCCCGGGTCGGCCCTTCCACGCGGCGTAGATACTCAACTGCGGTGCTGATATCCCCGCGCTGCGCGGCCGCGTAGCCCTGAATCAGGTTCCTCTCATTCTCCGAAGGTAGATTGCGTATCGGTAGGTCCGGCGGAATTGGCTCGGCGGCACGCAGGCGCTGCATGAAGTCAACGTTAAGAGGAACGGTACTGTAGGGCACGGCGTTTCCCTTTGGCGTCTGATACTCCAGGTAAGGCCGGAAATCGGTGGAGGCGAAGTCCGGCGAGTGGCCGCTGAGCGCGGGTAGATAGGACAGGGCCCGGCGCATGGACTCGCCGTATAGCATCAACTCTCCCAGCAGGGCGGTCAGGCTCGGGGTATCGATGAGAGCCAACTCTTCCCGAACTCGCGGGATAGTCTCGAGCGCCTGCAGTTGCCGAAAGTCGCATTCCAGGGGCGAGGATGAGGCGACGAGCACGCCCTGCTCGGGCCCAAGGAAGAACGCCACGTGCGGGAAAACGCGGGCGGCTGTGTTGAGAATCACGAGGAAATCCTCCGTGCGCATGTGGTGAATCTGCACCCACTGCTGAAGCACGCCATGTTCCTTCAGCCGGGCACGACAGAGCTCGTAGAATTCCTGGTTGTAAAGGTCCGCCTCGCCGCTGATCCAGATGGAGCTGATTTCAATCGTGATCAGGTCGTACTGTTCGCGAGAAAGGAGCAAGAAATTGCGTCCGTCCGCCACGTGTAGCCGGACGCGCGGATCGCGGTCGAAGATCCGCGCATTGACGTCCTCGAACCACAGCCGTGCTGCGTCCACAATGTGGGGAGCAATTTCAATTGTGTCCAGCTGGCGGAAAGGGAAACTGGCGACGGTGCGCAGAGTGTTGCCGGTCCCTAGCCCGATTACCAGCGCCTTGTCAAATTCCCGCGTAAAAAGGATAGGAATCAATGCGAACCGAATCTGTGCTCCCATCTCCCCTGAATTGTTGCCCTGAAACTTCCCGTTGGAGAGCATCACGCGCGTCGGGCCCACCTGAACGACCGACGTTAGCCCGCCCTGGACGTCTTCGCGGAGATACAGCACCCGGTCGATGGGCCAGCCATTATCGAAATAGACGTAGGAGCCACGCGACATGCGGCGCGCGTCCCAACCTCCCGGCCCCACCCAGAACAATACTGCCAGCGAGGCAACCACCATGACGAGGACCAGTCTCAACGTCCGGCGCAGTGGCACCAACCACAACGCGAAAACCAAACCCAGTACCAGGTTTGCTGTGGCCAACCCCCGAAGACTCGCCAGCGAACCCCAGCGCGGCAGCACTACGAAGCCGGCCAACACCGACCCCAGAATCGCGCCCAGGGTGTTCGCGGCGTAGATGCCGCCCACGCTGCCGCCTACTCGTGTGGCATGATGACTGGCCAGATTGAGCAGCAAGGGAAAGCTCAGTCCGAGCAGCAAAGATGGGATGATGAGCAGGTAGAAAGCGCAGAAAAATCGCAGCAATTCCCCGGAAACGAAGTAAGTCGTTTCGTATTTCCACAGGAATACAGTGTCCGCAGTCATGATGGCCGCAAGCAGGACGATCTCAATCACCAACTCGGCAACGCGGAGCCACGGAAATTGCGAATCAGGAGCGCGACGATAGATTCTCCAGCCCACGTAAGCCGCCCTGAGGAGTAAGAGGAAGGCGACGCTCAGGAGGTCGAATTCCAAGGCTTTCGTGAGACCCTGGGCAAAAACGTCGGGAATGCGGTTCCAGAGTGGTACGGTGCAGAAGATCGCCACTGCCAAGAACAGTTGCGAACCGGCCAGCGCCCGCGCCCACGAGACAGATTGAGGCAGGCGGCGAGCCACGATTTGGGCGCCCAGTCCGAGGCCACAAAGGAAAGTGAAGAGCATCACGCCAAAGGCGTACACCGTGTTGCCGATCAAGAAGGCCAGGGCATGAGTCCAAACAACTTCATAGGCCAGAGCAACAGCGCCGGTGGCAAATGCGCCGAAGATGAGCACCACGGTCTCGGTCCGTGAGGGGGCCGATTCGCACGGCGCGGCCGCCCGATCGGGAACCTCCTCCGGGGGGAACAGCGGAACAGGACGCCTGGCCAACAGTGCAACGCAGACGAAGATGCTGAAGTTGACCGCGCAGGCCAGCCCGATGGTTCCGCGGACTCCCAGATAAGGCATCAGCAAGTAGATGGAAATGAGCGTCCCGAGGGCCGCCCCCAGCGTGTTCCAGCCGTACAAGCGGCTCACCTCAGCTTCGAAGTCACGACGCCGGGAGGAAACGACGCGGGCCAGCGCCGGCAACGTGCCACCCATGAGTACAGTCGGTATCAGGATGACTACGGCCGCCAACCCGAACCGGACCCATGTCAAAGTAGATGGGCCTAGATGCAGCCCGTGGTACAACGCCACGTAGGCCTGCGTGAGCAGGGCGAATAGGGTGGGGATAAAAAGGCAATAGATACCGACCAGCAACTCCAACCCTCCATAGATCCAGAGCGAGGGCGGGCGGCGGTCCACCCAACGGCCAAACAGAAAAGCCCCCAGTGCCAGGCCGCCCAAAAAGGCTGCCAACACCGTACTGACGGCGTGGGCTGTGTTTCCGAACGTGTAGGTGAGCAGGCGCGTGAAGATCGTCTCGAAAACCAAACTCGATGCGCCGGACGAGAAAAAGAGGATGGGAAGAACGCGCAGGGTGAAGGAGCCAGGGGGAAGCGGACTAGGGGTTTTCAGGTTCACCTGGGAGGGCTCAGCAACTCCCCTTCTGAAGCATGGACTTCTTGAAGCGGCTCGCTTCCAAGCCGTGTGTGACTTATAGCCGATTTACGCACGCTTGGAAATGGAAAATCCGCCCCTGCGCCTGCCATGAAGACGCCTTGCCCTTCCCAGGGGGGTCGTGCAGTTCCCCAGGCAATCGTGCAGAATCCGTGCCAATAGCCCGCGAAAACCGTATAATCGGATGGGCGCGGATTCGGCCGCGGGAAGTCTCATCGCAGGTTGGACTGGATATGAAACGTTGGTTCACTTTCCTGCTGTTTATCTTGGGTCTGGCGGTGGCGAGCTTCGGTCTCGCCCGCAGCGCTGGCTCCGCCGAAAAATCCATCCAGCTTCGGGATGACTTCGCCGGCGCGGATCTTGCGGCCTGGGAATTTCCCTACCCTGAGGATTGGGTGGTTCGAAGTGAGGCCGGCAATGGTTTTCTTCACATGCTCCGCAATCGCGAGCCGGGCGTGCCGCGTCGCCCGCTGCAATTCGCGCGCCTCAAGAAGGTGAACGTGGGAAGCTTCGTGTTCGAGACCCGGGTTCGGCGCGAGGGGAACTCGATGATCGTGGTCTTCAATTATGTCGATACCCTGCATTTCTACTACACGCACCTCTCCGTCGACCGCGGTACGGAACAGCCGGTGCATAACGGGCTGTTCATAGTTAACGGCGAGCCGCGCAAACGTATCGCAGGCACCGAGGCGTCCCCGGCACTGCCGGACCGCGAATGGCATAAGGTGCGGGTGGTGCGCGATGTTTCTTCGGGCTCGATCGAGGTCTTCCTGGATAACCGGAGGACGCCGCTCTTCTCAGTTATCGACCGCACGTTTACTTGCGGGCAGATCGGTATCGGGTCGTTTGACGAGACCGGAGACTTCGACGACACCAAGCTGAATTCGGACGACGCGGAGTGTGAGCCGGGAACTCCGGCCGGCACCGCCAATTCAAACTAGGCAGGGCTCCCGATAAAAGCAGATTCAACGGGCCCTCACCAAGGAGTTATGATGAACAGAGACTTGTCCCGTCGAAAATTCCTGGAACGGTTAGCCATGGGGACTGCCGCCGGAGCTGGAGTGCCTCTTCTCAAGCACGTCGGGCACGCGGCGCAGCCCACCCCCCGCTTACCCCACCGCATTTTGGGCCGCACGGGAGCGAGCGTTTCCATCCTGGCCTTCGGCTGCGGGAGCCGCTTCCTGATGTACGAGGACGAAGAGAAGGCGCTGGCAGCGCTGAACCATGCCCTTGACCTCGGCATCACCTATCTCGACAGCGCCTATGCTTACGGAGACGGCAAGAGCGAGACGCGCGTCGGCAAGGTGATGGCCACGCGGCGCAAGGAGGTTTTCCTCGCCACCAAAATCCCCGACCGCAGTCGCGACGCGTTCATGCGGCGACTGGAAGGCAGTCTGAAGCGCTTGCAGGTGAACCAACTGGATCTGGTTCACATACACAACCTGGGCCGGGCCGAAGACCTCGCCAAGCTGGAAGCGCCGGACGGCGCCCTCAAGGGACTCCTCGAAGCCCGCGAGCAGAAGATGACGCGCTTCATCGGCATGACCAGCCACACCGACGGGGAAGTCATGGCACGAGCCATCGAACGCCACGACCTCAATTGCGTGCAGATGGCTCTCAATCCCACCGGCATCGGTCGTCTGGAAGAGTTGGCTTTGCCTGCTGCCCGAAAGAAGAACCTGGGCGTGATCGCCATGAAGGTGTACGGACAGGAGTTCTTGCTAGGCAGCGGTCCGGGTAAGGCAGATGCTGACCGGCTCTTGCGCTACGCGATGAGTCTGCCAGTGACCGCGGCAGTCGCCGGAATGCCCCGCGTGGAGTTCATCGAGCACAACATCGAGCTGGCGCGGAACTTCTCCCCTCTGCCCGAGGCCGAGATGAACCAGTTGCGGCGGGAACTTGAGGTCTCGCGCGAACCCCTCGAAAAGAAGTTGATAGCGCACGTTGACGGGCCAACCTGCACGCCCGAAGTCTTCTGGGTGTAACTGACTTCCCTCCGCCGAGCCTGCCGCGCGCTGGCTGCAGCTACCGGTTCCGTTCCAGCTCGAGGCGGGCCGGCCAGAAGGTGGGGTCCATTTCGAGCGCCCGGCGAAAGCTCTCCCGCGCCGACTCTTCGCGGTCACGAAAGCGTTCGACCAGTCCGGCTACGTAAAGGTCGTGCGCGCCGGCTTTCTCTTTGAGAGCCTCGAGCAACTCGCTCAGGATATTCTCGCCTTCTTCTGTCTGCCCGAGGCGGCGCAAGGCGGTCGCCTGAAACACCCGCGACACGCCGCGCTTCTTCTCGCCATCGCCTGCCGCTTCCTGCCACATCGCGCGCGCTGCTTCCGCTTTCCCCGCAGCCTGCAATGCCTCACCCAGCCAGTAGAAAGCTGCCTCATCATGGGGCTCATTCGGCTTGCCGACGCCAAGGTTCACCGGGTATTCCGTTGCACGGCGAAAAGCGTCCTCTGCCTCGCGGAAATTCCCCGCCGTCAGATTCGCCCGGCCCTTTTCAAGGTTCGCCGCGACGTACACTTGACGAACGACTGCCCCACCCTCCCAGGGTTTGAAGTGGTGGCCGCTCAAGATCTCGAGCGCCTGGTCATATTGTTTCTGCTGGAGGAGCAGGAGCGCGCGGCGAACTCGCACGGTGTCCCGGCCGAGGACGCCGGCGGGTGCCTGGGAAAGCAGCTTGACCCGTCGCCCCGAATCACCCAACTGCGCATAGATCTCATCGAGGTCTACATAGAGCCGGTAGTCGCTGGGAGCGAGTTGGATTGCTCTCTCGTAGAACCCCACCGCGTCGGCCAGATCCTTCTTCACCCGCCACGCGTAAAGCCCCAGGTTGCGCGCCAGGACGGCGTACTCAAATCCCCCGCCCAACGCCTGGAGCCAAGCTTGCGACGCCTCCTCATAGCGGCCGCGCGCGAAGAGGAAATTGCCCAGGAAGTACTGCGCGTGGGAGTCCAGCGGACTTTCTGAGACGGCTTCCTGTAATACCAACGCATCCTCTACGCGGTGGGGGAAGACTTTCTCGTAGGTTGCGGAGGCGGCTTTAGCAGCGTATTCACTGGCCTCCTGACCCTTGACTTGGCGACGTGCATTCGAGGCCAAGTAGTAGAAAACCAGGGGCGAAACAGACCTCGCGGGCAGATCCTTCAGCGCCGACCGAAGGACGGCATCAGACGAGGCAAGGTCATCGAGGCCGCGATACCATGCCGCCACGTCCAGGTAGGTCTGCGCGTCAGGCCGTAGCGAGCGCGCCCAGGAGGTTGGGACACCCGCGCCTGCCGAGGTTTGCGCGGGGCGCGTTCCGGCGATAAGCCACTGCTCGGCAAGTGCCCACGGGAGCAAAGGCATTTTCTCCAACGCTCGGTTGACGGTCTTCGCCGCTTCGTCCTTCCTCCCCGCCAGGCGCAAAGACGCGGCGAGATCCGTCTCGACCAGTGCATCTTTGGGGTTGTAGCTCAGAGCCTGGCGGAGCAGCTCCACCGCCCGGTCATAGCGCTTCTGCCGAATGGCGATTTCACCCAGTTGAGCAAATGCGGGGGCGGGCGGGCCGCCATAACGGATCACGGTCCAAAGAGCGTCTGCGGCCAGAGTTAGCCGCCCCGACGCCCTGTAGATGACCCCAGCGGCATAATGCACGACTGGATCGAACTGGTCGCGGACTAGGGCTCGAGTAATGAAGCCCTCGGCCCGCGGGAAATCCCCTGCGCGATAGCTCCGCCACGCAAGCTTCACCAGCGCCAGAAGGTAACCCGGATCGCGCTCCAACACTTGCCTGAAGGTTTCTGCCGCAGCGTCGTCCTCCCCATCCTTCTCCTGTTCGATCCCGTAAAGAAAAAGTTCCTCGACCGTCATCTTATCGAGCGACTTCCCTGGGGATCTCCGCGCCCCAGCCGCAGGAACGAAGTCAAGGTTGCCGTCCACGGGCTCTGCCGCCGACCAGCGCAGCAGTGTTTGCCCTCCGGAGGAACGAATTTCCACCGCGAGGTTCTTCTTCGCTGCCTCGAGGTCTTCAACCGTCGCAGAGAATTTGACGGCTTTGAGCGGTGCGAAACTCGCGGCCTGAAACTCGCGCAGCAACTCAGAGCCGAGCAACACGCGGACCCTAGGGTTGGAGATCGCGACCGCGGGCGAGACCAGCAACTCGACGCGCGGCTTGTTTCCACCCGCGGCAGGCAGAAAGCGAACATTAAGCACCAACTGGTCGGTTGCCTCCACAAAGCCGTCGCCCAAGCCACGTACGGGAGACCAGTACTCCGTGAACGACTCGACGCGGCGCGGCGGCATGAATTCGTAGTTCAACTGCGTCTCATAGCGGCCCGCCTGAATCTCGTTGTAGGCACCGTCCCTGTCGGTCAGCAGATCCGTCCAAATCAGGCCATCATCGGCCACGCCCCAAGTCCAGGTCTTCTTGCCGGGCACCTCGCGAAAATCGGCAACGTGTACGACGCCGTAGTCGGACTTGTGGTAATAAGCCCCGAAGAAGGTGCGATGAACCTGCCGCGCAAAGAGCGAGGTGGGTTCGCGCACGTTCTTGTACCAGCTCCACTCCTTGCCATCGTGAACTGGATAGGACCACACCACGCCCTTGGTGTGCGGATAGGCCTCGCGCATAGGATAGATGAATTGCATATCATCGGTGGCGGGAACGGCCGTAGTCGCCCAGAACCAGTAGAGGTTAGTGAGCGGGGTGGAATTGAAGAGTGTGACATGCTGCTCTAACCGCGCCTGCCCGGGCCGCAGCGTAAGGGCCACCTCCCAGTGCATGCCGGTCACCAAGTCCACATCGCCCACTACCACCGTCGCGCTGCCGTCGGGATTCCTGCGCAGCACCGACGACACCGGCGAAACAGTGACCACCGTGTGGCCGTTGGGGAAGTTCCATTCAATCCCACCGGATATCCATGCCCCGCGCAAGGCCACCAAGCCGTACTTCACCACGTTGTTGCGGTAGAGGACCTCCCGCTTCGTCACCTTGTCGTAAAGCGAATACAGGCGCCCGCCCATTTCCGGCAACACGATGGCCTTCAAGTACTCGTTCTCCAGGAAGGCCGCCCGATAAGCTCTTACCTCGCGGCGGTCGGTCAGGTCATCCAGCATCGTGTAGGGATAAACGTTGTGGCGGTTGGCAAGCGGGAAGGGCGGATTCGCGTCTTCTTCGCCCAGCAGGTACGTGGGCAACTGGAGCGTGCCTTCCCAGGCGCGGACTTGGGCTCGCAGGGCCGGAGCCACGAGCAGCGCTCCCAGCGTTACCGCGAAGATGGTTCCGTATCGAAGGGATCTCATAGCGTGACTCCTGGAAGGTACGAGTCGGAGCGGGGCGGGTTCCCGCCCCCCCAACATGCTAGGCGGACAGCGTGCCCCTAGAGCCCGTATTGGGCCGCCTTCTTCTTCAGGAACTCGATCGACTCGCGATACTGGACGTCGATATCGGGGACCATCCCGACGTCGATAGCCACGTAACCCGAGAACTTGTGCTTCTTCAGCCCCTGGAAGATGCCGTCCCAGTCCACCGTTCCGCGTCCCGCGGCCACATGCTCGTTGACCCGGCCATCGTTGTCCGCGGCATGCACGAAAAAGATGCGCTTGCCCAACTTCTCGACGCTGAGCGCCAAGATCTCCTTCTGGGCGTTCAGGTGTGCCGTGTCGAACACCGCGCCGAAATTCTCGTTGTCCACGTGGTCCATCATGCGCAGGATCGCGTCCGTATTGCTCACCATTTCGCCCACGCGCGGCTCGAAGCAGAACTTCAGTCCGGCCTTCTTCGCCTCGCGGCTGAAGAAACTGAAGGTCTCCACCATCGCGTCCCACTGGCGCTGCCATTTGAATTTCGGGTCAATCTCGACAGTGAAGTGCTTCCCGTAGCTGATACTCTCCTTGTAGGGCGCATCGCCGCGAAACTTGAGCGGTGGCGTGAAGCTGTCACCTTGGATCGTGTAACACTCGAACAGTGTCGCGATCTCGATGCCCCGCTTGAACAGATCCCAAGCTGCTTTCCTCTCCTTGCGGTTCAAGCTCACCGAGGTGGGCAGCACGGGACAGAAATTGATGACCTTCAGCCCCTCGCCATCGCAGAACTTCTTGAGTTCGTGGCGGTTCTCATAAACAGCCATGAGGTTGTCTCGCCGCACACCCTCCAACTCGACGTATTCGAACCCCAGCGCCTTCATGTCGCCGAGGGCCTTGAACGTATCCGGCATCGAAGGCGGATAGCCGTACTTTGAAATGGCATACAACCAGCAGCAACTAATCTTCGCCCGTGTGGCCTCCCCGTATGATGGCAGCAGAATCCGGCCCCCCCAGAACCCCCTAGCTCCACGCTCCAGGGCGAATCCGAACGGCCCCAATAGTCAGACGCGCCTAATCTATCTGAACTTTCAACTTGAAAGCAAACGGAGGGAGCCGACCGCGACGGGTGATGAGGAAGCAGACTGCTTGAGGGCTCAATGTGGTACCCTGCCACCGCTGAGCCAACGAGCCTGTACGGGCCGGCGACCACGGGGATCATCCAGGGAGGGACAGCTGATGGGATTTACGCTCATCCAGGTGGACGCGTTCACGGACAGGCCCTTTGCGGGTAACCCGGCGGCGGTTTGCATCCTGCCCACGCCGCGCGACGCGCGCTGGATGCAGGACGTGGCACGGGAAATGAACTTGTCGGAAACAGCGTTTCTCGTTCGCCAAGATGACGGTTACAGCCTTCGGTGGTTCACGCCCACCGTGGAAGTGGAACTGTGCGGCCATGCAACATTGGCCAGTGCCCACGCCCTGTGGGAGTTGGGACATTTGCAGCCGAACGAGCAGGCACGCTTCAGCACCCGCAGCGGGCTTCTTACGGCGGAGCGCCGCGGCGAATGGATTGAGATGGACTTCCCTGCCACGCCGGAAGATCCCACTGATCCGCCCGCCGAGCTGGGTCGCGCCTTGGGCACTCCCATGAAATACGTCGGCAAGAACAAGTTCGACTATCTGATCGAGGTGGACTCCGAAGCGACTGTCCGTGCCCTGAGGCCGGATTTCACCTTGCTTGCCACCCTGCCAGTTCGCGGCCTTATCGTCACCAGCACCGCCACCGCGTCTGGCTTCGATTTCGTCTCGCGCTTCTTCGCGCCCGCCTCGGGGGTCAATGAGGATCCCGTGACCGGCTCGGCCCACTGTTGCCTCGGTCCCTTTTGGAGGAAGCGCATGGGGAAAGACGAGTTTGTTGCCTACCAAGCCTCGGCGCGGGGTGGCGCGGTGCACGTTCGCGTGAAGGGTGACCGAGTGGTTCTGGGAGGACAGGCGGTCACAGTTCTGCGCGGCGAGCTCGTGTAAGTTTGAGGCTACCGCCCAGGAGGCACGACCTAGAACGCTTGACAGGGCCACGACCGGAGCCGAAGATAGGCAGCCGGTACTCTCTGTAACAGGAAACTCAGTTGCCTAGAGATCCACGCGAACACCTCGTCCACATCGCGCGGCTGGTTTTTGCTCGCCGCTTGACTGACTCGAGCGGCGGCAACATCAGCCTTCGCCAGGGGGACTACGTCTACATGTCGCCTGCGTACGCCGGCAGCAGACAACAGTGGCAGATCGAGGCAAAGGACGTGGTGATGCTGGACCTCAAGGGAAACATCATGGAAGGTGCGGACCGGAGAACGCGCGAGTGGCAGATCCACCTGGGGGTCTACAACGCCTTCGAGCGCGCCGCGGGGATTATCCACGGGCAGGCCGGATACCTCATGGCCTTTGTGGCAGCCAACAAGCCGATTCCACCGGTACTGGAGCACACCCAGAAATTCGGCGTCATTGGCCTGACGCGGCCCGCGAAGGCCCACAGCGCTGAGCTGGCGCGGTTGGTTATGGAAGCGCTGGAACCGCAGAAAAGCGCGCTGGAAAAACATGGCATTGCGACGCTGGTTCCTCAACACGGCATCGTCGTGGTTGGCCGCGACCTGGACGACGCGTTCGACACCCTGGAGCGCATCGAGACGAACGCGCAGGCGATCCTGCTCGGCAAGCTTTTCGGCGCCAGGGCCACAGAGCCGTGAGGAGGGAATCCGCCGAGCGCCCTCATTTTGGATTTGCGACCTCGCATTTCAGATGCGCGCTTTTTGGTTTTTGCCTTTTGATTTGCACTTTGGGAAAGGCAAAGCGCTCCCCTAGCACATGATCCTGACTGTCACCCCCAACACGGCGCTCGACCACGTATACGAGGTCGAGCGCTATGTGCCGGGTGCCCGGTTGAACGCGTTCGCCGAGGCTGAATGCATCGGCGGCAAAGGCAACCTAACCTCGGCCTTCGCCGTGGATTTTGGCGCAGACTCGGTTTCGCTGGGCTTTGCGGCAGGTGAAAACGGACGCCGTCTCGCCCAGTTCCTGCGCAAGCGCGGAGTGCGCGCCGATCTGACCCCCGCACAGGGCGAGACACGGCGCATCATGGTGGTCGTCGATCAGAAACGTCACGGCCAGACTTGGCTCCTGCCAGAAACGCTGCGCGTCGCCCGCGCCCACGAACGCGATCTGGAAGAACGCTTGGCACGTTGGCTGCCGAAGAGCTCCTGGCTTGCTCTGTGTGGCAGTCTTCCGCCGGGATGCTCTCCCCCGCTTTACAGGCGATTCACCAAGCTGGCTCACGCCTGCCGCGTCCCGGTGCTGATCGATTCGAGGGGCCGCGCCCTGGCTTTGGCACTGGCGGCAAGCCCGCAAGTGGTGAAACTGAACCGGGATGAACTCCAGGCCACTTTCGGCGAGCCAGTCTCCACCGAGCCGACGTTGGCTATGGCTCTGCGGAGGCTCCTGGCGGAGGGAGTTGAGCTGGCCGTGTGTACGTTAGGCGCTGAGGGCGCCATGGCCATGACCAGCGGGGCCGGATGGCGCATCCTGGTGCCCGCCATCCAGATGGTGAGCTCCGCCGGCTCCGGGGACGCTTTCACCGCCACGCTGCTGGTTTGGCGCGCCAAGGGAGCCGAGTGGCCCGTGGCCTTGCGCTGGGCGGCCGCGGCCGGCACCGCCAAGGCGCTCAACGCCCCGACCGACTCGCCGCTCGACCTCGATCGCGTGCGGGCCATCTACCGCCGCGTCAAAGTCTCGAGATTGTAGCGCCCGTCAACCAACCGACCCCCGTGGACACTCTGGCCGAACCCCGCAACCTTGTGATACCTTGCCGGGCTGCCGAGTGAGGAAACTCGAGCCGGCCCGGATGGGAGAACCAACCTCGTGAAACCACTCAAGCGCCTCCGCTGGTGGATCGTGTGGACGCTGTTTTTCTCCACGGTCATCAACTACATCAACCGCCAGACCTTTTCGGTGCTGGCGCCGGTCATCACCAAGGAACTGAATCTGACCCATACCGACCTCTCGCACGTCTTCTCGGCGTTCCAGATCGCTTACGCGGGCACGTGGCTGGTGGGCGGGGTCCTCCTGGACATTATCGGAACGCGCCTGGGGCTGGCGCTCGCGGTGGTCTGGTGGTCGGCAGTCAGTATGCTGACCGGACTTGCCAATTCCGTGCTGTCCTTCAGCGTCTTCCGGTTTCTCTTGGGCATCGGCGAAGGGTGCAACTGGCCGGGCGCCAGCAAAACGGTCGCCGAGTGGTTCCCCGCCAAGGAACGCGGCGTGGCGGTGGCGATTTTCGACAGCGGCTCGAGCGTGGGCGGGGCCATTGCGGCTCTCACCGTCCCCTGGGTCGCCATCGTTTTCGGCTGGCGCTATGCGTTTGTCCTTTCCGGCGTGCTGGGATTCCTGTGGCTCATCTTGTGGCTGGCCCTTTACCATCCGCTGGACAAACACCCGCGACTGAGCGAAGAGGAACGCGCCCTCATCAAGGCGGGACACGACACGGCAACAACTTCTACCCAGCGCGGTGTGGGCCGCTATTTGAGCCTCCTGAAGCAATCGAACGTCTGGGGCATCGTGCTGGGCCGCTCGCTGACCGACCCCATTTGGTGGTTCTACGTGTTCTGGCTGCCACAGTATCTGAGCGATGCGCGCGGTTTCAGCCTGAAGCAAATCGCGGCGTTCGCCTGGATACCTTTTATCGCCGCGGACATCGGGAATTTCACGGGAGGGTTCGCTTCCGGGTTCCTCATCAAGCGCGGCATGCCGGTTATTCGCGCGCGCAAATGGGTGTGCGTGCTCAGCTCGCTGCCGGTGCTGGCGGGGATTCCCGCCGCCACCACGCACAACCCCTATTGGGCGCTGGCGCTCATCAGTTTCGCCGTATGGGGCTACGCAAGCTGGTCCACGATGGGGTTGACGTTCCCCTCCGACCTCTTCCCGCAGGATGTAGTGGCGTCGGTCACCGGACTGAGCGGGCTTTGCGCAGGCCTCGCCGGTACGCTCTTCACCCTGGCCGTGGGATGGTTAGTGGATAAGTTCTCCTATTATCCGGCCTTCGTCGCCGCCGCGACGATTCCGCTTCTGGCCACAGCGAGTGTGCTCATCCTCATTCGCGCACCGCAGACGGCAGGGGCTAGGAACTAGGCGCTGGGGACAAGAAATTGCCGATTGTCGATTGAAGATTGGCAATTGAATGGCCGCGACGCGGGTACGGAGCGCGTGATCCGGCTTCGATAATAACAAGAGCGACTGTGCAGTTCGAGGCGAACCCCCCGAATGGGTGTTACCTTACTGCCTTCTGCCTTCATGCCGCAGGGGGATGGTCAAGAATCGACTCTGTTTTCGCGTCCCAGTACAGTCGCTTTCCTTCCCAATAGGCGCGCGCGGCCATGATGCATGCTACCGAGTGCGCGTAGCCTGCCTGGACCGGCGCCGAGGGCTGCCGCCCCGCGCGCAGGGCATCCAGCCAGTTGGTCATGTGAGAAAGGTCTTCGTCAGGCGTCCACGCTGGCCCTCTACCGCCGTCACCGGGAAGCGACAGCCATTTCTCCTCTCGCTTGATTTCGGGCGTTTCCTCGAAATTGCCTTTTTCCTCCACCCACTTCCAGCGAGGTGTTCCCTCAGTACCGTGATTGATGAGCGTTCCCTTCTTCCCCATGATGCGGATGAAGCTGTCGTAATCGTTTCCGAAACTCGTCGAGTAGCTGAGCAGGAAGCCCTTCGGGTACTCCAGCAGCGCTTGAAACGTATCCGGGTTCTCGCGGCCATCGTGCCAGGCAAAGACCCCGCCGTGTGCCACCACCGAGCGCGGGAAGTGGTCATCCATAAACCAGTGAACCAGATCGCTGGCGTGGCTCATCCACTGGTCGGAGATGCCGCTGGAGAACTCCTTATAGAGCCGGTACTCAAAGTAGAGCTGCGGATCAAACGGCCGATAGGGTTTGGCCATGAGCCACTTGCGCCAATCGGTATCCTGCTCGCGGATCTGCTTCACCTCCGGACGGCCACGCCAGCGGGGGCCGTGATAGTTCCACACGATCTCGATCTTGCTGACGTCTCCGGTCACACCGGTGCCGTACCACTCGCGCGCCGCAACCTGGTAGGGTTCGCTACGGCGCTGCGTTCCCACTTGGACAATCCGGTTGCGGGCCAAAACCGCGTCGCGGGCTGCCTTGGCCTCCTCCAACACGTTCCCCATGGGTTTCTCGACGTAAGCGTGCTTGTTGGCTTCGGCAACCATCTTCAGCATGGGCGAGTGTTGGTGCTCCGGGGTGGAGATGATGACCGCGTCGATGTCCTTGAGGGCGAGCAGGTCCTCCAAGTACATGAGCGCTCGCGGCGCACGACCGTAAGTCTTCTCGGCAGTCGAGACCGCGCGCTCGCGGTTTACCTTCCACAGGTCACAGACCGCCGTCGTTTCCACGTTCAGCTTGTCCTTCAGGCGAGACAGGATGAACTGGAGCCCGCGGCCGCGATTGCCGATGCCGACGTGCCCGACCGAAATACGGTCGTTGGCGCCCAGGATGCGACTGGCAGAAAGGGCGCTGGTTCCAAGGATCGCACTCCCCGCCACCGCGGAGGCCGTCTGATTGAGAAAGCTTCGGCGCGTGAGTTTCTTCCCCGATTCGCTCATTGTTTCCTCCGACTGTCGAGATGCGAACGCCAAGCGGTTAGGGCAAGCTCAACACTTTGGCCATCGTCCCGCCCAGGATCCGTGCTTCTACTCAAGGCGCAGGGTGGGCAGCTTTCCGCAGGTTGAATTGCTCCAACGCCCAAGCCGCTTTCTCGTTGTTCTTGAGCGCGCGGTAGGCGCGATGCAGTAAGTAATACGGATCGCTCTTTTCCGGATCGAGCTTCGTGGCCTGCTCGAGGTACGTCAGAGCCGACGCATACTCGTCCAGGTTGACAAGTGCCTGGCCCAGGCGGTAGGCAGCTTCGTAATTGTTACGGTCGCGGGAGCGTGCCTGCTCCAGAATCGGCACGGCCGCCCGGTAATTCCCGGCGCGGCAGTACACGCTGCCCATCTCCACCATGGCGCGCGTGTCGTCAGGGTAATCCCGGAGCTGGCGCCTGAGTTCCTCCAAAGCCTCGTCCCACCTTCCCAGGAGCCCCAGTAGCGACCCAGTCACCAGGTGGATATCCGGCCAGTGAGGGTCAATCTCAGCCGCGCGCCGATATTCGCCCAGGGCTTCGGAAGTGAATTTGCGTTCCACGAACACATCCCCCCTGAAAACATGGAGCAGCGCGGAGTCGGGTTGGCGCTGTCCGACCCACTGCAAGGCCTGCTCCACGAGCGCGGCGTAGTCCGCGGGCACAAGCGGCGTCTCGTCCTTCCGGTAAGCGAAATGAGCGTAAGCCTGACCGAGGAGCCACACGGTGCGCACGTTGTTCGGGTCGAGTGCCAAAGAGCGTTCCAGAAAAGGTATAGCGGCGTTCGCATCCCCGTGGATCATCGCCAAGCTCCCCAGCGCCCAGAAGAGCAGCGGGTCCAGGTCCTGCACGCGCACCGCTGCCTGCAACTGGATTTGCGCCCGGTCGTACTCACCCAGGTCGAGATAAGCGAGACCCGAGAAGAGCAGCGCGCTGAACTCTCTCGGGCTGGCGCGCAGCGCCTTCCGGAATTCGATCACTGCGTCGCGGTCCTTGTGCTGCCAGTAACAGGCAAGTCCCAGATTGACCCTGGCCGCGAGGATGGTCGGATCAGCGCGGAGAATCTGCCGGTAGAGCTTCTCCGCGCGCCCGTAGTCTTTCGCGCTGCTGGCGGCCTGCGCCTGGCGGAAAAGCTCCTCCAAGGAGCTCCCTTGCACGCTCCCAGCCTCTGGGCGGCACATAGGCAGCAGCGCCGCCCAGAGGCTGAGCACAAGAGCCATTACTCCGATTTTACAGACACGCATGGTTATCCTGCGGCCGCGCCTTGCCATGTCACAGAATGCGAGCCCCCCCGGCATTCTAGCAGAACGCTCCACGTGCCGCCGGGTGGGAGAGAGTACTTCCTCGCTGCATGGGGGCTTGACTTGCCGAACGTTGCATGTAAGATTCGTACGCACATATTGAGTCGAGAACGACTGTTTGTCTCATGCGTCTCGTGTTCGGCCGAAAGCCTCTGAAGAAAAGGAGATATTTCCATGCGCACTTCAGGACGCAAAGCAAGTGTATTGTGGCTGGCGGGCGCCGCGCTTTGGCTGGCGAGTGCCATCCCCACCTTTGCCCAGATCGGCACGGGGAGTGTTACAGGTGTCGTATTCGACCCAAGCGGCGCAGTAGTTCCCGACGTTGAGATCGTCGTGACCAACGTCGATACGAACGTGCCGCGCAACACACTCACCACGGCGAGCGGGGACTATACGGTGACCGGCCTTCTGCCCGCTCACTATTCTGTGACCGCGAGAAAGGCGGGTTTCCGACCCACCAGCGTGCCGGCCTTTGAACTGCAGGTGGACCAGAAGGCACGGGTGGATCTCACCCTGCAGGTTGGCGAACTCACGCAAACGGTTTCCGTGGAGGCAAAAGCACCGTTGCTGGACACCTCCTCCGCCACGGTGGGGCAAGTCATTGAGAACCGGCGCGTCGTGGATTTGCCTCTCAACGGGCGCAATTTCCTCGACCTCACGACCCTGGCACCGGGCGTGACTTTCAGCAAGGACACCAACATGAACTTCGCAGAGATTCGCGAAGTCGGCCGCCGCATAGAGAACCAGTATTCGGTGGGCGGCGCACGCACTCAGGACACGAACTTCCTGCTCAACGGCGCCACCAACACCGAGCCTGACTACAACACCTTTGCCGTGGTTCCCTCCATAGACGAGATTCAAGAGTTCAAAGTCCAGAGCAACTCCTACACGGCCGAGTTCGGCCGTGGCGCCTCGCAAATCAACGCCACCACCAAGTCCGGTACCAACTCCTTGCACGGCACCGCGTACGACTTCCTCCGCAATGACGTGCTCGATGCCCGCGATTACTTTGATGGAATCTTTCAGCCGGAGGGTTCTCCGAAACCTCCCTTCAAACGCAACCAGTTTGGAGCCACCACGGGAGGCAAGATCCTTCGTGACCGGCTCTTCTTCTTTGGAGCCTATGAAGCGTTGCGCCACCCCTCCAGCAGCCTTTCAAACCTTACGGTCCCGACAGCCACGGCGCGTACCGGTGACTTGTCGGACTATGCCGGCGTCAGTACCATCTACATGCCGCATGTGGTGGGCACGGACGGGAACGGGAATGGAATCATCGGCTACGCCGATGCGCCCGTGAACACCATTCCCAATACGCTGCCGGCGGGTTGCTTCAATCCGAACCCCGACACGAATGTTCCCTTCGACAATAACCTCATCCCATCCAATTGCATCAACCCGGCCATCGCCAAGTACCTTTCCTCATCCTATCTCCCTCCGGCGAACGTCTCCGGAACTCTGGTCAACAACTACCGCGGGACTCTACGCTCCCCATCCACCGACGACCAACTTTCCGGACGGATCGACTACAACATGAATCCCAATATGAACCTCTACGGCCGCTATTCCTGGGGCCGTGAGGATTTGTCCAACCCCAGCCTGGTTCCAGGTGGTGGCACGGTCGAATCGGTGAAAACGCAATCCCTGACCCTGCATCATTCCTGGACGATGACCCCCCGCATGGTGAATGAGTTCCATGCCAACTACCTGCGGCTTAATTCCGGCCGCTTGGGGAACCTAGCGGGCAAAACAGACATCGGGACCGAACTCGGTATTCCGGGCTTGTCCACCATCCCCCTGGATTGGGGAATCCCCAGCTTTGGTGGGGATGATCCCTACTGCTGCGTCGGTGAAGATGCCTTTGGACACCCCTTGAAGAACACTGACAACATCTTTGAGTATGGCGACGACTGGTCCCTCAGCCATGGCCGTCACCTCATCAAAGCCGGCGTCAATCTGCGGCGGGAACAACTGAACGTCACGGCTCACAACATCGCCCGCGGAAGCTTTTCTTTCAAGCGCGAGGCGACCGCCGAGATTGCTCCCTGCGCAGACCCAGACAATTGCTCGCCGGGCCTCAGCCTGGCGACCTTTCTACTCGGCATCAGCCGTGATTCCGAGGTGGCGGTCGGCGACTCCTACGTACACCTCCGTCGCTGGGCCCAAGCCTTTTACCTGCAGGACGACTTCAAGGTGAGCAAAAACCTAACCTTGAATTTCGGGCTCCGTTACGAGTGGGCGCCCTACTGGCACGACACGACCAACTCGATATTAAATGTTGATCTCAGTTCCAACCCCGTCTCGGTGATCCGTCCAGGCACGGGTGATCCCTACGCCGGCTTTCCTCCGATTCGTTTGGATTCCGATTCCAATTCCCCCACCTACTTGCCGTTCGTCCGCAGCAACAAATTCGGCTCGTCACTGACCACGGCGGACCGGACCGACTTTGCCCCGCGCTTTGGGTTTGCCTGGACTCCAGGGTGGGGACGTGGCAAGACCGTCATCCGGGGCGGCGCCGGCCTTTTCTATTCGCCGGAAATTGCCAACCCCTGGTTCGACATGGCCCGCAGCGCCCCGCGCGCTTTCAAACTTGTCCGCAAGAGCGGGTTCTCGATAGTTGACCAGGTCTTCAACTCCACCTCCCTGGTCAAAACCAAACCGTCCATGCAAAGTATGGATACCCACTTGAACACGCCCCAGATCAAGCAATGGAGTTTGAGCGTCCAGCAGGAACTGCATGCCAACTATATGCTGGAAGTCGCTTACGTGGCCTCCGCCTCCACGCACCTCCCGCACTTGATCGATTTCAACCAGACCATGCCGGCCATGAATGGCGACCTGGTCGCCCAGCCTGTCACCTACCTGCAAGAGCCCTATCGGGGTCTGGGGGTTTTCAGCAACAAGTTCACGCACAACGACACTAGCAATTACAATTCCCTCCAGGTCAAGTTTGAGAAGCGGTTCTCGGCGGGGTTTTCCTTCCTGACGGGGTATACCTTCTCGAAGTCCCTGGATACCGCTTCTTCCACGCGGGACGGCGGCGCCGGCGGCTGGGCAGCCCAGGGTACTCCTTCCCCGTTCGACAGGAAGCGGCTGGATTACGGGCCCTCGGTGTTCGACGTCCGCCAAAACCTGGTCAATAGCGCTCTCTACGAATTGCCCTTCGGCCGCGGAAAGCACTGGGGTCAGACCTGGAGTACACCTGCCGACAAGTTGCTGGGCGGATGGCAAATTGGCGGGATCGCCGTCCTCCACGGTGGGTTCCCGGCCTCTTGCCTCGTGGATGTGGGCCCCGCGATCGACAACGTTGCATACGAAGTCGACTACTGCAACCCCGCCTCGAATGTGAACCCCAACAGCGGTCCGCGCAATATCCATCAATGGTGGGACATGTCCTCCTACCGCATTCCCAACGACACGGAAGTCTTTGGTTACGCCGGCAAGGCCACGCTCCGTGGACCCAACTTCATGACCTTTGACTTCAGCGCCATGAAGACCACGAACCTTACGGAAAAGCTAAAGCTGCAATTCCGGTTCGAGGCCTTCAATCTGCCTAACCACCCGGTGCTCAGCATGCCGGTAACCGTCCTGGATTATTACCCCGAGATTGACTCCGCTGGCCGCCCCGTACCCCAAGCCATCGGCAACTCTGACTTGGGCAGCTACTACGGGACCATCGGAAGCACAGCAACCTCGATGCGTCAGCTGCAGTTCGCTTTGAAACTCCTCTGGTAGCGCTCGGCTTCCAGCCATATCCTTTCGGGGCACGGCATGCCGTGCCCCGATTGTTTTCGGCCCTCGACCTGCCCGCTTCTCTCCTTCCTCGGGCCCCGGCTCCCCATCGTTGACAGTCTTCCCTGAACCGATATAATGCGTCGACATGGTCCCAAGGCCCGGTTCGCAACCTCGCGAGTCTCGCTTCCTCATCACCGGCGCCAAAGGGTTTATTGGCACTTGGATTGTGAAGAACCTAGTGGAGCGCGGCGACCGCCCCTGGGTGTTCGATCTCGACACGGAGTCGCAGCGCCTGCGCGCCTTGCTCTCCGACGAGCAACTTCAGGCCGTGAGTTTCCTCCCGGGCGACGTGACCCTGCCAGAAGAGGTTGCCCGCGCGGTCGCGGAAAACGGCATCACGCACATCATTCATCTCGCGGGATTGCAGGTTCCCACCTGCGCGGCGAACCCGGTGTTGGGAGCAAAGGTTAACATCCTTGGGACTTTGAACGTTTTTGAAGTGGCGCGCCGCCGGAAGGATCTGGTGAAACGCATTGTGTACGCCAGTTCTGCCGCGGTCTTCGGCCCCGAGGAGTTCTATGGGCCAACCACCGTTCCGGAAGGCGCCCCACTCCTGCCCGGAACACACTACGGAGTCTTCAAGCAGTGCAACGAGGGAAACGCCCGCGTTTACTTCACGAACGACGGGATTTCGAGCGTGGGCCTTCGGCCCTGGGCCGTGTACGGCGTGGGACGCGACCAGGGAATATCCTCGGGGCCGACTAAAGCGATCAAGGCTTCAGTGCTGGGGCGCCCGTACGTCATCCGCTTTACGGGTGCGGTGGACTTGCAGTATGTGGACGACTGCGCTCGCATCTTCCTGCGCTGCGCGGAAGACGACCTCCCCGGCGCGCGGGTCTACACGTTGCGGGGTTCGGTCGTTCACATAGAGGAGTTCATCCGCACGCTCGAGGAGGTCTATCCGCGCTCGCGGGGCCTGATCCGTGCCGAGGGCAAGCACCTCCCTATCGCTCCCGACCTGGACGATACCGCCCTGGTGCGCGACCTCAAGGACGTGCCGCGCACGCCGCTCAACGACGGGATCTCGAAGACAGCGGCGATCTTCGAGCGGCTGCAGCGCGAAGGACGGCTCGACGCAAGAGATCTGGAAACGTAGCAAGCCGCGGGGCCCTGCGAGTTTCCATTTTCGAATTTCCAGTTTCGGTTGTCATGATCAACGGGAATCCAAACGCTGCCTTCTTCATTCGGCCTCCTGAGCCCGGCGCCTTGAACGTGGCCTTGGTGGCTGGCCCGATGTACGACCCACTCTACGAACTCTTGCCGGAATTCGAGGCGAAGACCGGGCGGCGAGTGCATGTGGCGGCGCGCTTGGTCCACCCCGAGTTGAACGCCCACCTGGAGCAGGTTTACCGCGCCGGAACGGGCGCGTATGATCTCATCTCGACGCACAACAAATATGCGCCATCGCAGAAGTACTTTCTGCACCCGCTGGACGACTGGTTCCGCGAAGCAGAATTGAACGACTTCATTCCCTCCGTGCTCGAAATGAGCCGGGTGGAAGGCTGGCTGCTCAGCATCCCGCGGAACATCGATGTTCGCCTCATCTACTATCGCCAGGATTTATTCGAGGACCCCAGCGAACAAGGGAATTTCCGCCAAATCACCGGACGCGACCTGCGCGTCCCCGAAACCTGGGAGGAACTCGCCCAGGTAGCCAGATTCTTCGCCCGTCCGCCTGAGCTTTATGGTTTTGCCTTCCCGGGGCGAGACAGCGGGCTGTTCGGTACCTTTTTTGAACTGGTCGCCATGGCCGGCGGGAAACTCTTCCGTGCAGACCTCCGGCCGGGTTTTGTCGATGCCGCGGGCCGCTGGGCGCTGGGATTCCTGCGACGGTTGTATCTCGAGGACCAAGTCACTCCGCGGGAACTTCCCCAGATGCGGTATGATGAGGTCTCGAACTTGTTCCTTCAGGGCCGCAGTGCTCTGGTGGCGGACTGGCCCGGCGGGTTCTATAGATACTGTGACGTTTCGCAGTCGCAGGTTGCAGGACGGTTCGGGCTGACCCTGTACCCCAAAGGCCCCGCAGGCGAACGCTGGGTGTACGCGGGCGGACACACTTTTGCGGTCCCGACGAGTGTAAGAGATGAGGAAGGAGCACGCGCGCTCCTGAAGTTCCTGACCTCGGCTGACGCCCAGTGGCACGAAGCCCAGCACGGCGCGCTGCCGGTTCTAAAGAGTGTCCAAGGTCGCCTCAGAGCGGAGACAGACGCGAATTCGCTGGAGGGCCACCGGCTGGCCCTGCTCGACACGACCGTGAATTCCCATATGCTGCTTCCCCCGCGCTTTGCCCTCTATCCCGCCGTGGAGGAGGCGCTGTGGACCTCGCTCCAGAAGGGCATTACGGGGGAGTGGAGTGTTGACGACGCGCTTCACTATGCGGCCGCGGAGATGGAGAAAATTCTTACCGGGTAGGACGTTCGTTGTTGGTTGTTGGTTCTTGGTATTGAACCGCTTTTCGCTTTTGACGTTCGCCTTCTGACTTTCAACTTTTAACTTTCGACTTTCAACCTGTTACTCGAGGCTCCCCGTCCGGCACTCTCACCTTCGACCCGACAAAGGCATAGTGCGTAATGAAGGCGTAGCAGACCAGAAGCACCGCCATCGCCGCGGCCATGCTCCGGGTCGCCCCGAACACCAGCCCCTCGATGGGAGGGAACACGGCGCCGCCGATGATTGCCATCACCATCAGCGAGGAGCCCAACTTCGTGTTGGGTCCCAGCTGCTTGATGCCCAGGGCAAAAATCGTCGGGAACATCAGCGACATGAAAAAGCTGGTTAGGAAGAGCGCCCACACGCCGACCCAGCCGGGATGCACCACGCCAATTGCCACCAGCACGCAATTGATGACGCCATAGACACCCATCAGCTTGTTCGGCGAGATGTATTTCATCAAGTATGTGGCCGTAAACCTGCCCACCCCGAAGGCAACCAGCGTCCCGGTCAGAAAATAGCCCGCCACCTTTTCGGGCTGACGCGTGTAGTCCTGCACATACTGGATGTAATAGCTCCAGGTTCCCACCTGAGCGCCAACGTAGAAGAACTGCGCCAGGACACCCAGAACGAAGTGCCGATGCTGGAACAGATCCAGGAAGCGGCCCTTCGCTCGTTCGGCCCCCGAGTGCACTTCCTCCGCGACTTTCGGGAACTTCGTTTTCAGAATGAGCAGCGCCCAGATGAAGATCACGCTGCCGATGACGAGATAGGGCGTGACCACGCGCATGGTCTCGTGCTGCAGATAAGCGTCGTATTTTCCGGCAACTTTCAGCGCGGTGACCTCCGTCTGGTTCAGCTCGATTCCCGAAAAGATGAAAACGGTCCCGGCCAGGACGCCGCCTACGGCTCCGACCGGATTGAAGGCTTGAGAGAAATTCAGGCGCCTCTCTGAAGTTCTCGGGTCGCCCAGCGCGGCAATAAACGGGTTCGCGCCGGTTTCCAGAAACGCCGCGCCACTCGCCACGATAAAAAGCGCGAAGAGGAAGAAGCCGTATTGCCGGACGATGGCCGCTGGCCAGAAAAGAAACGTCCCGGCGCTGTACAGCAACAGCCCGATCACCAGCCCAGCCTTGTAACTATACCGGCGCATGATGAGCGCCGCCGGCATCGAGAGGAGAAAATACCCCATGTAGTAAGCTGACTGGATCAGGCCGGCTTTGAAGCGGGTGATCTCGAACGACTTCATGAACTGCTTGATCAGGATGTCGTTCATGTTGCTGGGAATCCCCCAGAACAGGAACAATGCCGTCACCAGCACAAACGGCAGCACATTCCCCGGTGAGAACAGCTTGGGCTCATCTTTCATGCTCTGCTCTGCCTTGACGAGCGTACTTGAGGATTGAGTCATATGCGAATCCCTAGGTTCAGCCGGTTGTCCGGGGGAGTTTGCTGCTGTCGCTCTCGGACACAACCAAGCTAGGAGTAGGTTGATACCAATGCAAGTCGCCGAAGGGTCGCCCCTGCCTTCCCTCGTTTGGCGGCAGGATGAGCCCGTCTCCGCCCGGACGCCTAAACTAACTTTATCCACGCTATCTGTCAAAGATTCTAGTTTGGTGCTGTCGTTCTGAGATAGCACGTGATTCATCCGCTGGACTGGTGCCGTACCAACTTAATTCGCCGAGTCCCGTTCTAACTCTATTCGGAGCATCGTGGCATCCCATTAGACGGCCTCGGATAGTTGGAACGGCACTGCTCTTCGGGGGAACAGCACTTTGGCCCGCCCCGATATCGGGCAGACGCCCCGGAAGTTAGGAACCCGACGGTGTGGCGCGTTGCCTCACGGTTCGGAACGGGTTGGACTTTGTGCCGCCCTGAGTGACGCGTCCGAGAGTTCCTGTTGGAAGATATAGAAATACGCTCCAGCGACAAAAATGAGGCCGCCAACTATATTACCCAGCGTCACCGGTATCAGGTTCCATTGGATGAACTGCATCCAGCTAACCTTGGCGCCCATCATGATTCCTGCTGGTATGAAATACATATTCGCCACGCTGTGTTCAAATCCGCAAGCCACGAAGGCCATGATGGGGAACCAAACGCCAAAGAACTTGCCGATCATGTCCTTGGAGGCAAAGCCCAGAAGGATGGCCACGTTCACCAACAGGTTGCAGGCGACGCCCTTCATGAAGGCGGACCACAGGCCTGCCGCCCCGGCTGCCAGGTAGGGCAAGGTTTTTGCCTCCGCCATGCTGACTCCATTCAGCCCGAAAGCGGTCAGCTCAGGCGTACCGCCCTTGCTGAAGGGTCCCACAAACATCAAGTAGGCCCAAAAAAGAGAACCGGCAAAATTCGCGATGTACACCCAGAACCAGGCGTTCAAGACTCTGGCCCAGGTGGTCTTCCTCTGAAAGACTGCCATGGGAATCAGCATGGTATCGCCGGTAAAAAGCGACATGCCGGTGAGAACAATCGCAATTAAGCCTACAGGAAATACCGCGCCGGCGATCGTGGCTTTGAAGCCGGGCCCCAGACTGTTCTCCAGCCCGGTGGAACAGACCGTGGCCAGTGCCGCGCCTACGGCGATAAACAACCCGGCCATAAAACCTCTCACCAGAAGGTTCGGTACGCCGAGATTGGCTTTGTACCTTCCGGCTTCTCCCGCCAACTGGACGATTTCGACAGGTTTGTGAGCCATGGTTACTCCGCCTCCCCAGACAATTGCCTAAGTTCGCCCGCAGAGCAGGCCTCTACGGGAGCCTGGCATTTTACCCGATAGCACAAGAGCTGATGCTCTGCAAAGCGCCCAGAGTGGACTGGGCTTGGTTGGAGATCAGCCGCCGGCCAGCACTAGTACACGGCCGGGACGAACGTGCTGCGACAACGCGAACCTCCCGAGCCACTAAAGAAGCGAGGCCTGCGTCAGCCGACGGCACTTGCCCGCCGGAGCCATCCGCACAGATTTCTCTTGACTTTTGATGACAAGTGTGCTAGTCTACTTTTCGGGAAAAGGGTACTTGACATGCTGACGCCGGCCGCGGAGCAACAACCAGTGAGAGCAGACGCAACGCGGGCGACACCCGGGAATAGCGAAAGTGCCCCCGCAATCCCGATGCGCCTATAAATACGGATATGCAAGAGCGAAGCTGGTTTGTACTTGTAAATAAAGGAGTTAAGATTTCCACAGACGGACCGAAGCTGGTATATTCTAGAAAACAAAGGAGGGCATATTTCGCGAAGCGAAGCTGGTATGTGCCTTCTTTTCTATTACATACCAGCTTCGACAAAAAAGCGAAGCTGAACTCTGGTCCAAGTTAGGAGGTCCCTGTCACAATCCTTTCGAGGAAGATCGCGTCTAGAGCGTGCCAGGACCAGAGGCTAGCGCAACTGGCCGCCCCGCCCTAGGGTGGCAACTCAACCCTCGAATCTTCGAATGTCGGGGAGGTTTCGCTTCGACAAACAGCCGCCCTGGGTTATCCTCTGGTGTCATGGGGGTCGATCGCGACGGCGGAGAACGTGGGATTTGGAACATGCGGGGCTATCAATCTGTCCTCGTGATCGTAGCCGTCGCCGTTTCCGGCGCGGCCCTGCTGGGGGTTTCCATCCGCAAGCGGCGCTCAGCGGGGCAAGCCCTGCACCGGGAGGAGCAGCGCGCCGTCCAGGTGGCTAGCTGGGTGGCCGCTCACCGGGTCGTATTCACCAAGACTACGATCCGCCCTGGGCTCAACTTCAGCACCAGCCTCCGGGAAATGGGCCTGGACGCCGCAGCGGTGTTCAACATCGTGCAATCCGCTGGGCCGGTCTTCGATTTCCGGCGTGTCCGCGCGGGCAACCTCCTGACGGTGGGCCGGTCGATGGCAGACGGGCTCCGCGAGGTGGAGTACCAGATTGATGCCGAGCGACTCCTGCGGATCGCGTCCTCCCAGGGGACGCTTCGTGCCGAAGTCGCGTCTATCCCCGTCACCACGGAAACGGCCGGCATCCTCGGCAGAATCGAGGATTCGCTCTTTGACGCCGTTACGAAGACTGGCGAAGCACCCGAGCTTGCCTTGCGCTTGGCCGACATCTTCGGATGGGATCTCGACTTCTACACCGACACGCGGCCCGGCGACACCTTCCGCCTGGCAGTCGAGAAGAAGAAATATCTCAACGGCCAGCTCGCCTCTTACGGCCGCATCCTCGCTGCCGAATATGTGAACGGCACCCGCACCTACCAAGCCGTGCTTTTCCACGATGGAAATGGCAAAGCCGCCTACTACACACCGGAGGGGAAATCACTGCAGAAGGCCTTCCTCCGTTCGCCGTTGAAGTTCAGCGCTCCCATTACGTCACGTTTCAGCCGCAGCCGTTTCCACCCGATCCTCAAGCGGTATCGCCCGCACCTGGGCATCGATTACGGCGCCCCCACCGGAACCCCCGTCCAGGCAATCGCCGAGGGGCGGGTCGTCTCCGCCGGTTACACGGGAGAAGCAGGCAAGACCGTTCATATCCGGCACCCGAAGGGCTACGAGACTTACTACTGTCACCTCTCGCGCATTTTCGTGCGTGTCGGCCAGCAGGTGGCGCAAGGCGAACGCATCGGCTTGGTGGGCTCGACCGGCCTGGCCACCGGACCGCACCTCGACTTCCGTCTTCGCCGTCACGGCACGTTCGTCAACTTCGCCACCTTGACGCTGCCCCCGGCGCAGCCGGTCGCCAAGGCGGACTGGGCCGAATTCATCGCCGTGCGAGACCAGCAACTTCCCTTGCTCCCCAGTTTGGGCACTTTGGTGGCGTTGGCGCCTCCTAAGAGCGGCGAGCCTGCTACGCTCAGGGAAGCTGGGGGCCAGGGAACGCCCTCGGTTGGTCACTAGCCATTTCCCCGCCGCGGGTGCTCGCACCTCGGCGCCGCGTCCGGACCAGAGGCAGGCTGGCGCGAGACGCTGTGAATTGCGCCTCGTTCCATCCTCCGCTAGAATGACCCGCGGCGGCGTGAGGCTGGCAGTGGAATGACCGAACCAGGAGATACCCTGACGTCCGTTTGGGAGAACACATGAGGATCGCGCTGGGCGCCGATCACGCAGGATTTCCACTGAAGGAGAAAGTCCGTGCCTATCTCGTAAGCAAAGGCTGCGAGGTGGAAGATCAGGGTCCCTTCTCGCTCGATCCCGTGGATTACCCGGACCTCGCCGAAAAGGTAGCCACGCGCGTGGCCGCGCGGGAAGTCAAGTTCGGCGTGCTAGTCTGCGGCACAGGCCTCGGCATGGCCATCTCAGCCAACAAACTCCCCGGCGTCCGTGCCGCCACCTGCAACGACACACTCTCCGCGCATTTCGCCCGCGCCCACAACGACGCCAACGTGCTCGCCATGGGCGGGCGACTCACCGACGAGGTCACGGCCCGAAAGATCTTGGACATCTGGCTGGCAACACCGTTTGAAGGCGGACGCCACGAACGTCGCGTTCGTAAGATCGCCACCATCAACCAAAAACACCACACGGAGAAATCGGAATGAGCCCTTCCCTGCCCGCCCGGCTGCGCCCGTTGGCTGAAGTTGATCCGGAGATTGCCCGCGCCATTGACCGCGAGGTCGATCGCCAGGCAAGAACGCTGGAACTGATCGCCTCGGAGAACTGTGTCAGCGAGGCGGTGCTCCAGGCGCTCGGCTCGGTCATGACCAACAAGTACGCCGAAGGTTTGCCCGGCAAGCGCTACTACGGCGGCTGCGAATTCGTGGACGTCGCGGAATCGCTCGCCATCGAGCGCGCCAAGAAACTGTTTAACGCCGAGCACGCCAACGTGCAAGCGCACTCCGGCAGCCAGGCGAATCAAGCCGTCTATCTCACCGTGCTCAAACCGGGCGACACGCTGCTCGGCATGAGTCTGGCGCACGGCGGTCACTTGACGCACGGCCACCCGCTGAATTTTTCCGGCCGGATGTACAGGATCGTCTCCTACGGGGTGAGCAAGGAGACGGAAACCATCGACTACGACGAGCTAGAGCGCCTGGCCATGGAACATCGTCCGAAGCTGATTGTGGCCGGCGCGAGCGCCTACCCACGCACGCTCGATTTCGAACGCTTCGCCGCCATCGCCAAGAAATGCGAGGCGCTGCTGATGGTGGATATCGCGCACATCGCCGGCCTGATTGCCGCGGACCTGCACCCCAGTCCGTTCCCGCACGCCGACTTTGTCACCACCACCACTCACAAGACGCTGCGCGGGCCGCGCGGCGGCGCGGTCTTCTCGAAGGCGCAGTACGCGAAGGACCTCGACAAGAGTGTTTTCCCCTGCCTCCAGGGCGGGCCGCTCATGCACGTCATCGCCGCCAAGGCCGTTTGCTTCCAGGAAGCCTTGCAGCCGGAATTCCGCGACTATCAGAAACAGATCGTCATGAACGCCAAGGTGCTGGCCGAGGCGCTGGCGGCACAGGGCTTCCGCATTGTGTCCGGTGGCACTGATACGCACTTGATGCTGGTGGACGTTTTCTCGCGCCAGGTTACCGGCAAGCAGGCCGAACAGGCTCTGGAACGCGCCGGCATCACCGTGAACAAGAACGCCATCCCCTTCGATACCAACCCGCCTGCCATCGCCAGCGGCATCCGCGTGGGCACACCTGCGGTCACCAGCCGCGGCCTGCAGGAGCCGCAGATGGAACTCATCGCCCACTGGATTTCGGAGGTGCTGAACCACCTGGAAGATGAGTCGGTGCTGAAGCGCGTCCGCAGTGAGGTTGAAGCCCTGACCGAGAAGTTTCCGCTCTATGAGAACCGCCGCGTGGTTGTGGCGAAGGTCTAAGGTCTAAAGTAGGGGAGCCCTCTGGGCTCCCAAATCGCTTTGCGAGGCGGGAGGGCGAAGCCCTCCCCCCTATCACGGGGACAGTTGGAGCTTCCTTGTCCCCCGCGCGGTGATCTCGTACTTCCCGCCCTCCGTCCGCAGCATTCAGGCCTGCGTTCGTCCAGCGTCTTCTATCGCGGGCGGCGCTGCCCGGCTTGGAAGAGTGTCCACGGCCCTGCCCTCATGTCGCGGAGCACCGGCGCCTGCCAGGAGTGCTCCGGATGAGCATTGAGGAACGCTGCGGCAAGGAAGTCCATTCCACAAGGGTGCCCGTAGCGCGCGCGAAAGCTCAGCGCTTGGGCCATGCGGCTGTCCACAGCCTTTCCCTGCACCGCTCCCGAGGGAGAGTACGGTCCCCGCTCCCAGATGGGTTCACCGCGCGGAGAAAGGTCGAGATGTCCGCAGAGGGTGTGCTCGTTGGGCTGCTCCTTCTTCAGAAACGTGTCGTAGTGGTCCGCCAGGAACCTCTCCGCCCGCGCGACGTCGATCTTGCCTTTCCATTCTTCCATGAGCTGCTCGCCGCGCACGCGTCGTGTGTTGGGGGAACTCTCGCGGTTCCCGGGATCGAACTTGGTCTCCGCCGCCAGCACCTGCGGGTCACTCGGAAAGTTCGCGCCCACGAAGTAGCCGTCTTTGGTCCGTTGCAGCCCATAGTGCTTCAGGCCCAACTCGAACTGAGCAATCTCACCGGTCTTGCGGTCGCCGAGCAGCCAATCGTTGGCGTAGCCGCCGTTGTTGCCGTCGAGCATGATGCGGACGTAGTCGTCGATGGAATCTGCATACTGCAACGCCTGGCGCGCGCGGACGAACTCCGGCTTGCCGTTCGGGTCCCAACCGCTGAACTGCGAGATGGTGGTTTCCGTCACCATCAGCCCCGCCTCATTCACGCCGAAATCATCGTCGCTGGCGATGACGCCCGGATAGCCGTCCATGAAGATGCGATAGCCGTGCTCGGGCACGATATCGAAAATGATCCGCCAGTGCTCGCCTTCCAGATAACTGGTCCACGCATTGTGGGCCATGACGATCTGCCGGCCGCGCGTGTAGCTCCCCGTCGCCACGAAGGCGCTGCAATTGCCAGGGCTGGCAAGCCGCGGCGCGCCGGCAACCTTCTCCCGCTGGTTCAGCCACGGCACGTAGTAGTCGGGCAACTCCTGGAAAGCACTCAGCGCCACCACATCGTCAAGGTCCATGGCGACGCCGCGCGCCTTCAGCCCCTCGGCGATGCCGGTCAATTCCTCCTGGTACTCCGCATCGATTCTCGGCCAGAGCATCTGCCGCGCGGTCCGGCGGAAGAACTCCCAGTCGCGCTTGGTACCGTGGGTGTCCACCAGCTTGACGGCCGCGAAGGCCGCAGCGATTTCCGGCGCGAGCAGATAGCCGTGCTGATAACCAATCGAGTGCGGCACGCCCTCCAGGTGGACGTAGACCCAGCCGGCTTGGTCGAAGCGATAAGCGGCGGCCAGCCGCGGGTCAGCGGCAGCGGCCTTGGCGCCGCCTTCCTCTCGTCCCTGCTCGGCAGCCAGACTCACTCGAGTAGCCAAGCGAACGCCGTTCGAGGTCGATGGCAGTTGCCCGCATAGGAGCAGAACCGGCAGCATTACAAGAAACCGCATACGCACTGAGTGTGATCGCATTGGCACCCACCAGAGAGAGATTAACCAGCGTCCAGAATCTCGCGAGCCACAGTGTAGCCACTTTGGACCGCGCCTTCAATCGTGGCGGGCAGTCCGGTGGCCGTCCAATCGCCGGCCAGGTACAGGCCACGAATGGGAGTCCTGGCAGGCGGCCGCACCACTTCTACTCCCACACAAGGCGAGAAGGTCGCAAAGCGTTCCTTGATGATGAGCGAGTGCATCAACTTCGCCTCGCGCGCTGCAGGCAGAAGTTCGCCGAGTTCGCGCCGGGCAAGGGCGAGCAGTTCGTCCTTCGCCCGGCCGATGTGGGCGTGTGCCCCGCTCAGAACCAACGTGAGGTGATTGTCTCCCGAGCCGTGGATCTTGCTCGTGTTAAACAACCACTGGACAGTCGTTCCCCGCAAGCCGGCGAAGTCGAGGTCCGTGATGGCTCGATCGAACCAGAGGTTGATGGAGATGACGGGGGCAGGGCGCAAAGCGAGGATGTTGGTGAAGTAGGCGTCAGAGCGCAGGAGGTCGGCCGGCAGGAGTTTGACGAACTCGAACCACGGCACCGCACTGATGACGGTGCGGGCCTCGACCCTTTCGCCGTTCGAGAGTTGGACGCCTTCGCAGACGCCGTTGCTCATGAGGAAGCCGGAGACGCTTCGCCCTGGCTCAACTCGCCCACCGCGCGCCGTGATGTACGCGGTCGCGGCATCGGTGTAGCACTCGCTCAAACCTGCGCGGGGGATCGCCAGCCGCGAGTCGGCAGGCGAGGTGAAAAGCGCTAGACGCAAGACCCGCTTGAACAGCACGGCAGCGGCGCGGCTCGGGTCCTCGTTCAGGGCGGCAATCGAAAGCAGGTTCCAGAAGTTGCGGCACAACTTCTCGGATTGACCCAGCGCACTGAGCCACTCTTCGACCGTCAGACGCTCGAGGCGTTGGTCGGAGCCCGCTTCGGCTCTGATCGCCCGCCCCAGCCGGAGGATTTCCCGCTTCTCAGACCAGGTGAAGCTGTCCGAGCGCAGCACGCCCACCAGCAAGTGCCAGGGCGCGGGCAGGCGCGGACATTCCAGCGCGGTCAAGCGCCTGGGTGCCTCGAGAAACTGCATCCGGAGCCGGGGCTGGAGCGCCACGCGGTCGAGCGTGCCGATCTCCTCCAGGAAACGCAGCGTGGCGTGGTAGCAGCCCATCAGCAGGTGTTGGCCGTTGTCCACCACCGAGCCGGTGACGGGCTCCACGAACGAGCGCGCGCGTCCGCCCAGGTGCGGCTTCTGCTCGAGGAGGCGCACCGGCCGCCCAGCACCGGCGAGCGCTACGCCCGCTGCCAAGCCGGCAAGACCGCCCCCGATGATGACAACGGCCGACATTGAAGGATTGCCGATTGACGATTGAAGATTGATGATTGCTGATTGCCCCGGGGAGTCTGCTCCGGAAATGCCGGACCTTCCCGCGGAGCTTTTCAATCGGCAATTTTCAAGCGACAATCATCAATTCTCACTTGTGCCACTCCGCCCCCAGATACACAGAAAGCGCCGTCCAGAACTTCAGGGGGCGCGAAAGCCTGACGCGCTTCCCAAAGACGTTGTAGCGGCGCTTTTGGATGAGGCGGAGCAGCCGCCAGTAGATGGCGGCCATGATTTCCGCCGCCACCATCGCGCGACGGTCTTCGGGCGGCAGCATCTGCCGCGCCAGGTCAAAGTAGTGGCGCGCGCGGTCGCACTCGAACTGCATCAGCTCGATGACCGGGTCGTTGTAGGACCCGGCCAGAAGTTCGCCCGGCCGGACGCCGAACCGCTCCAGGTCTTCGCGCGGCAGGTAAAGCCGCCCGCGATGCGCGTCGCTCTCGAGATCGCGGAGAATGTTGACAAGCTGAAGCGCCATGCCCAGGTTCACCGCGTAGTCGCGGGTCCGTGGATTCGTGTAACCGAAAATCTCGATCGCAATCAGGCCGATGGTGGAAGCCACGCGATAGCAATAGAAGGCAAGGTCCTGGAAAGTGTCATAGCGGGTCACGCTCAGGTCCATTTCGAGGCCCAGAATCAGGTCCTCGAAGGGCTGCCGGGGAATCTTGAAGTGCGCGATGCTCTCCGCCAGGGCGCGCAGCTCTGGGGTCGCTGCCGGTCCCGCGTAGCAATCGTTGAGCGCCTCGCGATAGTGAGCCATCTCCTCGGCCGCCCGCTCCGGTTCCAGCCCGCTGTCCACGATATCGTCACCGCGCCGCGCAAAGGCGTACACGGCCTCGATGGCCCGCCGCTTCTCGAGCGGCAGGAACACGAACGAGTAGTAGAAGTTTGTGGCGGTGGACGTCGTGAACTGGCGATTCTTGAGAGAAACGGCCATTGAGAGTGACAGCGTACCGGCGGCCTTTAGGCCGCCGTTTGGGGATGATGGTATCTGGCCGCCTAAAGGCGGCCCCACGCACGTGCTATGGCGCCGCTCTATGGGCGGCGAAAAACACGGCAGTCATAGACCGCCGCTACAGCCGATGGCGTGCTTTGAAATACAGCCGCACAAAGTCCCACCGGCCAAGTGTAGGCCGGCGACGAAAGACGTCATAGCCACCGGATTCGATCCTCGCAAGGATCGTCATCCCGCCCAGCCACGTCAGGCGGAGTTGGCGGCGCAATTCCGGCGCGACTCGTTCCGGCAGGGACTTGCCCTTCTCAAAGTACTCTCGCGTCCGCGAGACCTCGAAGGTCATCAGCTGTTCCCAACGCTCGCCCGTGCGCTGGGCGCGCAGGTCATCGAGCGCGTAGTTGAAGCGGCGCAGGTCATCGAGGGGCAGGTAGATACGGTCGCGCGCGAGATCCACCGCGACATCCTGCCAGAGGTTAGTGAGCTGAAGCGCCGTGCAAATGTGGTCGGAAAGCGCGAACAACTCCGGACCGCGGTGGCCGAAAAGTTCCAGCACCAAGCGCCCGACCGGATTCGCCGAGTAGGTACAGTAAGCCAGCACGGAGGAGAAATCTTCCCGCCGGTTCACCAGGACGTCCTGCTCGAAGGCCCGCAGGAGGTTTTCAAAGTGCACCTGCGACAACTGAAACCTGTTGACGGTGCCCCGCAGAGCGATGAACACCGGATGGTCGGCCTTGCCCACATAACAGTCCGCAAGCTTCCGCCGCCACTCGGCCAGCGCTTCCAGCCGACCTTCCGGGCCCGGCTCATCGGCCAAGTCGTCGGCATAACGGGCAAAGGCGTAAACCGCCGCCAGCGCGTCGCGCTTCTCGCGTGGCACCAGCAGCGACGCCGTCGGAAAGTTCTCATAATGCCGTCGCGCCAAGCGCCGACATTCAGCATACGCGTCGCGGACTGTCCAGTCGGGATTCGCCATGCAGGAATCGTTCTTCCGTGCCGGGCCATTATAGGACTTCTGGCTGAGGTAGGGGAGCCCTTTGGGTTCCCGACAGTCGGTGGGCCGGGGCCGAGGGCGGCAGGGCCGAGCCCTTCCCTACCAGTATCTCCGCCAACGGCCCTCTCGAGTAAAGCTATAATCCCTGCGCGTCGACTGCGTGAATCCCCGAGGGCCGGAGGTATGCGGCAGCCGCGTACTTCGAACCGAAGGAAGGAGCGGTTATGAACTGGACAGAACTCCTGAAGGCGGAAATTCAGTCCACGTACACAATTACAGAAGTGTTGCTCGCTTTGGTGGGTGATGACACCCTGGGGTGGAAACCCTCCACGGGCAGCAGTTGGATGACCACAGGCCAACTCCTCAAACACTTGACGCACGCCTGCGGCGCCCCTTTCAGAGGTTTTGTCACTGGTGACTGGGGGCTGCCTGAAGGCAAGGACATCAGCGAGGTCAAACCGGAAGAGGACCTTCCCCCTGCGGAGAAACTGCCAACCCTAGAAAGCGTCGCCGAGGCAAGACAACTGTTGCAGGAAGACAAGCAATTAGCCCTCGAGATGCTAGCAGCCAGTGGCGAAGAAAGGCTCGCGCACGAGATTGCGCCTGCCCCTTGGGATCCAACCGAGATGGTGCTGGGGCATCGCCTTCTCCAAATGATCGATCACCTGAAACAGCACAAGGGACAGCTCTTCTACTACCTGAAGCTTCAGGGGAAGCCGGTCAGCACTCACAACCTTTGGGGAATGTAACTCTTAGATGGAGATCGCCATGCGGGTAGCCACGCTTGAGGCTTCTTCCAAGCGTGCGGTTTTACCTGGTCACAAAACCACTCCCCCACCTCAAGGTTGTTCCGGCTTCCGCCGCCGGATGAAAGCCGGCACGTCGAGATCGTCCTGAGGGATTTCCGAGGTGACATGAGTGGCGGCGGTCTCGATGGGGAGTTTCTCCTTCTTCAGCATCATGCTCTTCACGCTCTGCTGGGCAGTGCGGAGCGCCGGTGAGAGGCCCGCGGTGCGGGCGCGCATGCCGAGCTTGTCCGGCTTGATTCCGGTGGCGATTACCGTCACGCGCACCGCGTCTTTCATCTCCTCGTTGTGGACCGCGCCGAAGATGATGTTGGCGTTCTCGGCGGCAGCTTTCTGCACGATGGTCGAAGCCTCGTGCACCTCGTAAAGCGTAAGCTTGCTCGAGCCGGTGATGTTGAGCAGGATGCCCTGGGCGCCGTTGATGGAGGCGTCCTCGAGCAGCGGGCTGGCGATGGCCCGGTTGACGGCTTCCACGGCGCGGTTCTCGCCGCTCGCCTCGGCGGTACCCATCACCGCGTAACCCATGCCTTCCATGATGGTTTTGATGTCGGCAAAGTCGCGGTTGATGATGCCGGTGATGGTGATGATATCGGAGATGCCCTGCACGCCTTGGCGCAGGATGTCGTCGGCAATGCGAAAGGCCTCGAAGAAGCTCGTGCCCTTGTCCACGTACTGCATCAGGCGTTCGTTGGGGATGCAGATAACCGTGTCCACGGCCTCGCTCAGTTCGGCCAAGCCTTGCTCGGCCTGAACCATCCGCCGCTTGCCTTCGAAGGCGAAGGGCTTGGTCACCACGGCCACGGTGAGCGCCCCGAGTTCGCGCGCCAGCCCGGCGACGATGGGTGCGCCGCCGGTGCCCGTGCCTCCGCCCAGGCCGGAGGTGACGAACACCATGTCGGCGCCCTCCAGCGCATCAATGATCTTCTCGGTGTCTTCGAGCGCGGCGCGTCGGCCGATCTCAGGATTCGCGCCCGCGCCGAGCCCCTTGGTCAGTTTGGCACCAAGCTGTATCTTCACCGGCGCATGCGACGCCTTGAGCGCCTGCAAGTCGGTGTTGGCCACCATGAACTCCACGCCCTCGAGTTTGGCAGCAATCATGCGGTTCACGGCGTTCCCGCCGCCCCCGCCCACGCCGATCACCTTGATCTTGGCGCCATGACGCAGCTCCTCAGAAAAACCGACCCGGATGTTGCCGTTCGTTTCATCGTCCGCCATTGTCGCTCCTTGAAAGCAGTCGAAAGTCAAAAGTCGAAGGGCAAGAGCTGGAAGGCCAGCCGTGCGCATTTCACTTTTGACTTTCAACTTTCGACTTCGTTACGCGCCCTTCCCGCGCAACGCGCCCCAAAGTCTCCCGGCCCAACTCTTGTCGCCGGCGTCGCGCAGCAGGCGCAGGCGATTTCCGTAAGTCACCAGACCCACTACAGTGGCAAAGGCCGGGTCAGGGAGGATTTCTCCCATCCTTGCCAGCCCGGCGGGCCGGCCCAAGCGCACCGGAAGCCCCAACTCCTGTTCCGCTAGGGACGTCAGACCTCCCAGATTTGCTCCGCCGCCGGTGAGCACGACGCCGGCTCCCAGTTGCTTTTCAAATCCCGAACGCGCCAGTTCCGCGTGCAGAAGCTCGAGCAGTTCCAGGGTGCGCGGCTCGATGATCTCGCTCAGCGTAGTGTAGCTGACCACGCGCGTGGGACGTTCGCCGACACTCGGCACTTCCAGCGGCGTGTCCACGGATTGCGCGGGGTCGCGGTCACCCCAGAGGCGCTTCATCTTCTCGGCTTCCGGGATGGGGGTACGCAGCCCCACGGCAATGTCGTTGGTGAAATGCTCGCCACCCACCACGATCACGGCCGTGTAGCGCACCGTCCCATGATGAAAGATGATGAGCTCGGACGATCCGCCGCCGATATCCAGCAGCGCCACACCCAGTTCGCGCTCATCCTCGCTCAGGCAGGCCCAGGCAGAAGCCAGTGCCTCATAGATGGTTCCACTGTCGGGGACTTTGATTCCCGCACGGTTGGCCGCCGTCACCACATTCTGCCAGGACGTGGTCGAGGCCGTGATGAGGTGGACATTCACTTCCAGGCACTTTCCGGTCATGCCCAGGGGGTCGCGAATGCCATCCTGGGAATCGAGCAAGTATTCCTGGCGCAACGCGTCGATCAGCTCGCGGTCCGGCGGCAGCGAGATGCTCTTCGCCGTCTGAAACGCCTTGACCTTGTCTTCCACGGTCACTTCGCGGCTGTGATTGCCCAGGGTCAACGCGCCGCGCGAGTTCACTCCCTTGACGTGCGCGCCCCCCACCCCCAGGTAGGCCCATTCGAACGAAACCTTGGCTTCAGCCTCCGCAGCTTCCACGGCCTTCTTGATGGCGAGCACCGCCGAATCGAGGTTGACGATCATGCCCTTGCGCCAGCCCCGCGATTCCGCCACGCCCCAGCCTGCCACTTCCAGTTTGCCCTCCTCGCCGCGGCAGCAGGCCAACGCGCAGGTCTTGGTGGTCCCGAGGTCGAGCCCGAAAATGTACCGGTCCTTGTGCGCCACTAGACTCCTATTCCTTCTGCCCCGCCGGCGGAGCGGGAGCGCCGGCGTTCGGGGATCCCGTCGTCTGCGGATTCACTACCACCTGGTTACGATAACGCAAGTCAACGGAGTCGATCTTGGCGTTAGTCCTCTGCATCTCCGGCAGCAGGGTAAGAAAATTGTGAAACCGCTCGCGGAAGTTCTCGTGGCCGAAGTGCACCTGGAGACTTTCGCGCCCCTGCACCAGAACTGCCTTGAGATCGTCGGCGTCGGCCAGATCGACTTCGGAAACCAGCCAACCGGAGGCCGGCGCATCACTTGAGACGTCTCGCGTGAATTCCTGGTAGAGCGCCAGACGCGCCCGGCGCTCGTCCGCACCACCGGCGGCGTCCAGCCCTGCCAGCACGGGGAAATCGAACGAAGCCCGCTCGGGTTTGTCGAGGAGCATGCCTTCGCCGTCCACGAGTTTGACGCGCCCGTCCACGTTCACGAAAGCCACGGGAGTGCGTTCCACGACGCTCACCGCCAGGCGGTGCGGATACGCCCGGCTCAGCGTGGCGGACCGTACCCAGGGAAGGGATTCTACCTGTTTCTTTTTCTCGTCGAGCGACAAGCGGAAAACATTGAGGCCACTCGCCAGTTTGCCACTCGTCGGGAAGCCGAGCACGTTCAAAACCTCTTCCCGGGATACATAATGATTCCCGGTCAGCACGATGTCTTCGGCAGAAGTCAACATAAACCGGGGCGAGGTCAGCCCGAAACCCGCCAGGCGATAGGCCACGTAACCCAGAGGCGGAAGCACCAGAACAGCCAACAGCGTCCAGCGCAGCAAGCGCCGTACTCGCCCGAGCCGGCCATGCCGCACCGGCACTACCTTCTGGCGTCGGCGGAATGGCGATTCCTCTTCCGCGTCAAGCTCTCCCGGCAGCGGGATTTCGTCAGGGTCCTCGATGGCCATCTTTCCGAGTTCACAGTCAGCAGTTCACAGTTAGCAATTCCGAACCCAGGAATGGAGCCTTTTGCCTCGTGGCTTTCAACTTTCGACTTTCAACTCTTGACTGTCAACTACTTCCTCCACACAATCACTTCCTCTTCCAGCTCAACGCCGTACGCCTTGAGCACTCGTTCCCGAATCAAATCCATCAGCTTGAAGATATCTGCCGCTGTCGCCTGGTAGCGGTTGACAATGAAATTCGCGTGCCGCTCCGAGATGACTGCCCCACCCACGCGCGTGCCTTTCAGTCCGAGTTCATCAATCATCTTGCCTGCAGAATGCGCCGATGGGTTCTTGAAGATGCAGCCTGCGCTTTTTTCGTTGATGGGTTGCGAGGCCCGTCGCTTCTGATTGCACTCCTTGATCTTCTCCAGGATCTCGGCATAGGGTCGCTCCGGCAACTCGAGCGTGGCCCAGAGCAGGACGTCGTCGACCGCAAGGCCGGACTGTCGATATTCGAAACGCAGGTTCTCGGTCCGCAAGACTTCGACGTATCCAGTCGCGCCGCGATAAAGCGTGACCGCGCGCACCACGTCGCCGATCTGTGTTCCGTAAGCGCCCGCGTTCATCCACAGCGCGCCGCCTACCGTTCCCGGGATGCCGACCAACCCTTCCATGCCTCCCAAGTTTTGTTTGGCGCATTCTGTCACGGTCGTGCCCAAGAGGGCCGCAGAGGGAACTACGACGCGGCGACCGTCGAACTTCAAGCCATCAGGTTCACGCGCCAGTTGCAGCACCACGTCGTCGAGACCCTCGTCCGCGACGAGCAGGTTCGTGCCACCGCCCAGCAGGCGCCAGGTGACGCCGCGTCGCCGGAAATACTCCCCCAACTCGGGAAGGCGCCGAGTCTCACGCAGGCACACCAAATCGGCGTGCCCTCCCACACCCAACGAGGTATGCACGCTGAGCGGCTCGGCAGGGAGCCACTGGGCGCCCAAGGCGGCCAACTGTTCCGCAATCCCGGTCTCGCGCGAGAGGAATGACATCAGACCTTTGCCAATTTCCCACAACGCTAGCGGGTCTGCCCCACCCCGGACGGGCCAGTGCCGCGCATCGCTTCACCCAGCGCTTCCGCCACCTTCCAGACGCTTCCCGCGCCCACCGTCAAGATAAGGTCGCCCGGCCGAGCCTCCGCCAGGACTTCCCGGATGACGGCTTGTTCCGAAGCGGCGTAGCGGGCACGGTCGAATCCCAACTCACGCATGCGCTCGACCAACCGCGCGGAAGTGATACCGGGAATAGGCGGTTCGCTGGCCGGGTAGATGTCCAGCACGTAAACCCGTTCGCAGCCGTCGAAGCAGCGCGCGAAATCGTCCATCAGGAACTTGGTGCGCGTGTAACGGTGGGGTTGAAAAATCGCCCAGATACGCCGGGCGGCGCGCAGCCGCGCCGCATCCATCACGGCGCGAATTTCCGCCGGGTGATGGCCGTAGTCGTCCACCACTGTGATCCCGTTCCGCTGCGCCTTCACCTGGAACCGGCGGTCCACACCCCGGAAGCGTTCCAGGCCCTGGCGGATCTGTTCCTCGGTGAGTTCCAGCTCCACACCCACAGCAATGGCCGCGAGTGCATTCTGCACGTTGTGCCGACCGGAAACGTGCAGCGCAAAACGCCCCAGCGGCTTACCCTTCACGCTCGCCTCGAAGCTGGAGCCGATCGAGTGCAGTTCGACGGCTCCAGCCGCCACATCGGCGCCCGGCTCAATCCCGTACGTCACCACTCGACGCCGAATCTGCGGGAGAAGACTTCGGAATTCTTTTCCCCAAGGAGAGTCCGTGCAGGCGATGATGGCGCCATAGAACGGCACCTTGTTCATGAAAGACACGAAGGCGGAAGCGATCTCGTCCAGGTCGCGGTAGTGATCGAGGTGTTCGCGATCGATGTTGGTGACCACGGCGAGCGTGGGCGAGAGGTAAAGAAACGAGCGGTCGCTCTCGTCGGCCTCGACTACCATCAGTTCGCCCTTGCCCAGCCGGGCACTCGAGCCGAAAGTGTCCAGCCGGCCGCCGATGACCGCCGTGGGGTCCAGATTCGCCTCGGCCAGCATCACCGCAATCATCGAGGTCACGGTCGTCTTGCCGTGGGCGCCCGCCACTGCCACGTTGAACTTCAGCCGCATCAACTCGGCCAGCATCTCAGCGCGCGGAATCACGGGGATCTGCAGGCGCCTGGCCTCTACGACCTCCGGATTGTCCGGAGCAACTGCCGTGGACGTGACCACCACCTGTGCGCCGTAGACGTTGGCCGCCGCGTGCCCCTCGGAAACCCGCCCGCCCAGCCCCGCCAGCCTCTCAGTCACCGGCGTGGCTTTGAGGTCGGAGCCCGTAACCGTGTAACCCAGGTTGAGCAACACCTCTGCGATGCCGCTCATCCCGATGCCGCCGATGCCCACGAAATGTATGTTGCGAATCTTGCCCAACATAAGAAACCAGGAGTCAGAAGTCAGGAGTCAGAATTTGCGGTCCGTCGTCCATTGCTTGCCGTTCGTCGTATTCCGCCCAGTTCCTCAACCAAGTCCGCGATCTGTGCTGCGGCGTCCGGTCGAGCGAGACGTCTGGCAGCCTGCTCCATTTCTACCAGGCGGCGCGGCTCACCAAGCAAGTCCCGGAGTTCAGTGACCAGGCGCTGCGGCGTTAGCTCCGCCTGTTGGATGACGCTCGCGGCGCCGGCGCGCTCCATCGCCCTGGCATTCTCCAGTTGGTGCTGGTCCGTGGCGCCCGGAAACGGAATGAGCAGAGCGGCCTTCCCTGCCACCGCGAGTTCCGCAACCGCAGTGGCACCCGCGCGGGAAACGATCAAATCGGCCCGCGCGAAAGCCTCCGGAACGTTTTCGATGAAGGCGTGGACCTCGGCCGTAAGCCCTCGTTCCTGATACGCCTGCCGCACGGCATTATAGTCGCGATCGCCCGTCTGGTGGATGAATCTCATTCGCTCGGGGTCCTTCGCCAGCAACGGCAGGCTCTTCACAACACATTCATTGATGGCCACCGATCCCTGGCTGCCACCCAGAACCAAAACCGTGAAGGGAGGAACGTGCTCCTTGCACGGGACGAAACTGAACGCCTTACGAACCGCATGTCCCGTCAGGCGTCCCTTGGCGCCGTACAGGTTTGCAGTCTCCTCGAACGCCACGGCAGCCAGCCGAACCACTGGGGTCAAGACGCGGTTCGTAAAGCCCGGCACGGCGTTCGGCTCGATCAGCAAGGTTGGAATATCCTTGAGGGCGGCTTCGAGCATGGCCGGCCCCGCCAGGTAGCCGCCTATGCCCACGACAACGTCCGGTCGAAGGTCCCGTATGACCAGCGCGGTCTCGAGGGCGCTTCTCGGCAACACAAGCAAGTTGCGCAGCTTTCGCCAGCCGCCAATTCCTTTCAGCCCCGCAGCGGCAACTGTCCGCAAAGGAAAGCCCGCAGCGGGGATCAAGCGGGCTTCGAGACCGCGTCCCGTACCTAGGAAGAGGATCTCGCAGGCTTTTCCCCCCGGCTGGCGATGCTGGGAGCGCTCCCGGAGTTCCTCCGCGACGGCCAACGCCGGGAAGATGTGGCCGCCCGTTCCCCCAGCCACCATCAGCACGCGCAGAGGCCTGACCTCCTCGCCCGGACGCATGCCGCCTCTGCCTGCATCAGGCCTATCCGCCTCGACCGGCGCGTTCCCGCCCGTCGCTTCGATCTGTGCCCCCAGCGCTTCCAACGATCCGCCTAACTGGAGTGTTGAGAAATGTTCAGCAAGATGCCCACGGCGGTCAGGCTCATCAAGAGTGACGACCCGCCGTAGCTGATGAACGGCAGCGGGATTCCCTTCGTCGGGAGCAAGCCCAGCACTACGCTGACGTTCACCAAGGCTTGGCCCACCAGCATGACCGTCAGCCCAACAGCCAGCAACCTCCCGAACTCGTCTGCGCAGCCACTCGCTGCCCGTAGTCCTCGCCAGAGGATTACAGCGAACAACCCCAGCACCAGCAACGCCCCGATAAAGCCCAGTTCTTCGCTGACGACTGCAAAGATGAAATCCGTGTGCGGCTCGGGCAGATAGAAAAGCTTCTGCTTGCCTTCCATCAAACCCATCCCGCCAATCCCCCCGGTGCCCACGGCAATGAACGACTGGATGATCTGGAAGCCCTTTCCCAGCGGGTCCGAATAAGGGTCCAAAAACGCCAGCCAGCGCCGGTAGCGATAACCGGAGTGGAAAACCAGCAAATACAGGACGGGAACGGCCGCGAGCGTCCCACCTGCGAAATAGACCAGCCGTAGTCCGGCAGCGAACAACATTGCCGCCACAATGAGCACGAGCGCCAGGGAGGTCCCGAGGTCCGGCTCTGCCACCACCAAGGCCATACTTACCCCGGAGACCAGCCCGATCGGCAGCAAGGTATACTTCCAGTCATTCACCGCGCCCTGACGAAGACAGAGAAAATAGGCCAGGAAAACCACCAGGACGATCTTGGAGAGCTCCGAAGGTTGGAAGTTGGCCGCCCCTACGTGCAGCCAGCGATGGGCGTTGTGGCTGCGGTCGGCAAAGAGCACGACCACCAATAGAATGAATTGCAGCCCCAGCGCAGGAAAAATCACGCGAGGATTTGCCAGGCGCCGGTAGTCCAGATGCATCGCCCCGACCATCACCGCCAGGCCGATCCCCGCCCAGACGAGCTGCCGCAGCAGGAAATGGTAGCTGCTCCCGAACTGCTGAGAAGCCAGCACCGCCGAGGCGCTGAAAACCATGAGAGCCCCGAACAGGACCAGGACCACGACCGCTGCGAATAGAATCCGATCGGATTCGAGTTGTCGGGCCATGCGCTTCTTAAATTCCCGGCAGCCGCCCCTGGCCGCTCCGGGGTGCGGAGGAGGCAGCTTTTGTGCCCCCCGGACCGGGTTCCTTCGGCGCGTGACTATCCGATTCTCCGTCTACTGAACCAGCAGCCATCCCGCTGGCCCTCGGCCGAACCTCAAACGGCAAGGGCTCATCTTCCGCGCCTTCGGGAGCGTGCAACTCTTCGGAAATCACTGGCTCAAAGTCCTCTTCGGGCAGGGTTGAAGGAATCTCGATTTCCGGGTACACGACCTCTTCAGCCCCCACCTCGTACACATAGAGCAACTCGGGATGCTGGACGGAGGTAGCCTGCGCCTGCTCAACAGCGGGTGGAATCCCCTCTGTTGCTGGAGGAGATTCCAGAACTTCTTGAACCTCGGCTGGCTCGCGTTCAGCCGGAACCTCAATTTCCCTAGGCTCGCTCGGCAGAGGTCCCGCGCTGGCAGCCCCAACTTGGGCAGTGTCGGCAGGTGCGGGTTCGGCAGCCCCAGGAACCGGCGTCGTCGCTGCCTCCAAGGCTTCGGCGACTTGAGAACCGGGCGCGGGCACAATCTCCTCAGCGGGAGGGCCCTGTGAGCTGCCGCTGATGTCCCGCGGGGGTTCAGGCTGGATTTGGGGCGAGACTGCCGAGGGGCTGGGAACCTCACTCCGGGCTGCCTCCTTCTCCCTCTCAGCCTCGGCGATTACCACTTCATGCGACAAGCACTCGACCAACTCTTTGAACATGCGGCCCCGATGCTCATAGTCCTGGAACTGGTCGAAGCTGGCGCAGGCAGGTGAGAGCAGGATCGTGTCGCCAGGGACGGCCTGCCCAAATGCTTGCCTGAATCCGTTCAGCGGCAGCGCCTATCAGGTACACCCTGCGCACCCGCTCCTGGAGCAGAGCCCGGAGCGGTGCGTACGGAGCGCCCTTGTCTTTGCCCCCCAGGATGAGATGGACCCCACGCTCGAAAGCCGAAAGGGCCTTGACGACGGCATCCACACTGGTCGCCTTGGAGTCGTTGTAGAACTGCACACCGCGAATTTCGCGCCCGTACTCCAGCCGGTGCTCCACCGCGTGAAACTCGCGCACCGCCCGGCGCAAGGCTTCGAAGTCCGCGCCCAGCACACAGGCTGCCGCGGCCGCGGCCAGAACGTTTTCCAGATTGAACTGACCGCGGAGCGGCACCTCGCGTGTCTGCAGAAGCACACGCTCCAAATTCCCCACGCGGTAGAGGATCCGGCCGTCCGAAGCAAAGACACCTTCGGGAAGACTCTGACTCCGGCTGAAGTAAATCTTGCGCGCCGCAATGGCGGGCGCGAGGTCCATCACCATGGGATCGTCGGCGTTCAACACGGCGAAATCATCAGGCGTCTGGTTGCGGAAAATCTGCGCCTTCGCCCGCACGTAAGCGTCCAGCGAGGGGTGCCGGTCCAGGTGATTTCCGGTGAGGTTCAGCAGGACGGCCACATGCGGCCGGAAGTGCTGAATGGTTTCGAGCTGGAAGCTGCTCAGCTCTGCCACCACCAAGGTGTCGCGCGAGACCTTGTCTACCGCCGAAATCAACGGCACCCCGATGTTGCCGCCCACAAAGGTCCGGAAGCCGGAGGCTTCGAGGATCTTGCCCAGGAGCGCAGTGGTGGTGGTTTTTCCGTTCGACCCGGTCACCCCCACCAGCTCTGCTTCCAGGAACCAACTCGCCGCTTCCACCTCCGGAACAATGGGGATGTGGCGCTGCCGGGCCGCCTCGAGTTCGGGCAAGTCGGGCAGTACGCCCGGACTGATGACGATCAGGTCTTGCTGCTGGAAGGTTTCCGCCCGATGCAGGCCTAGCTCCAGGCCGATTCTGTGCGCCATCAGTTCTCGGACATCGGGCTGGAGCGCCCAGGGTGGGCGCGAGTCCGTGACCGTCACCACAGCGCCTTGACGGTGGAGACAGTACGCAGCGGCGCGTCCTGTGCGCGCCAAGCCCACCACCAGCACCCTCTTCCCCCGCACATCGGTCATGGAACTCCCCCCGACCGCGCCCGGCTGTTCCGGCGGAAGTGACCGTTGAGGATTTCCGAGACTACTTCAGAAAGCGAGCGCCGGGCGCGCCGCGCCAAGCGGCGGGCGACGACGAGCGTTTCGCGGTTCAGCGTCAGGCTGACTCGTGTGGGATTGCGGAATGACTTAGGCCTGGCCATACTCTATTAGTGCGCATTTTATGCGCAGAAATTTCTCCTGTCAAGTGCTCTGTCGGCTGTTGGCCGTAGACTGTCAATTGTCCGTTGTCCGTGATCCGTGGTGGGCTGCCGATACCGTCGCTTCTGGCGTCAAGAGGGGCGGCGCTGATCCTAGCCCCGAATTTCAAGATCCAACCTCTTTGCATTCTGCGACCAACGACGGTCGCTACTAGCGCAGCTTCAGTGTGGTGAGTGCAAACAGCGCGAACACCAGGGCCGCAATCCAGAAGCGGGTGATAATCTTGGATTCCTTCCACCCCAGCAGCTCGAAGTGGTGGTGGATGGGGGCCATCTTGAGAACCCGCTTCCCTCGCACCTTGAACGACCCCACTTGCACGATTACCGACAGAGCTTCCACTACGAAAATTCCCCCAATAAAAGGCAGCAGCAGTTCCTGTTTGATGATCACGGCCACGGTAGCGATGGCGCCGCCCAGGGCGAGCGATCCGACGTCACCCATGAAGACTTCCGCAGGATGGGCGTTGTACCAAAGGAAGCCCAAGCTGGCTCCGACCAGCGCGCCACAGAAGACGGTAAGTTCGGCGACCCGAGGCAGGTGCTCCAGGTCAAGGTAATCGGCCCAGACCGCGTGGCCCGCCACGTAGGTCAACACCGTCAGGGCGGAGGCCGAGATGATGACGCAGCCGATGGCCAGCCCGTCCAGCCCGTCCGTCAGGTTGACGGCGTTGGACGAACCCACCAGCACGAGAATCACGAAGACCAGGAACGGAACGAACGCCAGGGGGTAAGTCCAGACATTGTCGAGAAAGGCCGAGATCAGGAGGCTGGGCCGGAAGCGCTTGAAAAAGGGGAAGGTGAGGGTCGTCGAATACAGCGCCCGCGCGGAGAGAAACACCAGAGTCATGCCGAAGATGAAGCTGACCAGAATCTGGAGCAGGAACTTCGTGCGCGCCGTCAGGCCCAGGTTTTGTCGCCGCCGGAGCTTTTGGTAATCATCCCAGAAACCAATGCCCCCAAAGGCTAACGTGACCGCCAGAACCAGCCAAACGTAAACGTTGCGCAGGTCAGCCCAGAGAAGCGTGGGGATAAGGACACAGAGCACGATGAGCACGCCGCCCATGGTCGGGGTCCCGGCCTTGGCGTGGTGCGACTGTGGGCCGTCTTGCCGGATGAACTGGCCGACCTGAAACTCCTTGAGCTTCCGAATCAGCCAGGGACCCAGCACCAGCGCCAGGAACAGAGCGGTCAGGCTCGCATAGGCGGTGCGAAAGGTAATGTACCGGAAGAGGTTGAGAAGGCGGAACTGGTCGTGAAATGCGAGGTAGAGATAGTAAAACATCCCGGTTTGCTCAGTTCAAAGGCTCGGCTTTCGCGTTTGCCGGCATACTACTCCCCGATGATTCCAGCAATTCCCTTACCTTTTCCAGGTGTACCCCGCGGGAGCCTTTCAGGAGTAGAACGTCACCGGGCCGCAGGAGTCCCCGGCAGAATTCCGCCGCCTCCTCAGGGGCTGTGAAGAAGCGCATGCGCTCCCCCGCCAGCCCTGCTGCTTCGGCCCCTTCCAGGAGGAAGCGAGCGTCGCCCTGGACGGCCAGAAGCCAGTCCACGCCGGTTTCGGCACACTTCCGGCCAATCCTGCGATGCCACTCCGGCGACGTAGGCCCCAGTTCCAGCATTTCCCCCGCCACGACGATCCGCCGCCCCGCCCCGGGCCAAGCCGCGAGCGTTTCGAGCATCCTCTCCATGGCGACGGGATTCGAGTTGTAGCAGTCGTTGAGGAGAGTAATGCCCGGGGGCAGTGTAAGAATTTCACTCCGCTGAGCTAATGCTTGAAAACTGGCCAGGGCATCTTGGAGGTCCACAAGGGGGATTTCAAAGAGACTTGCGGTGGCGATGGCCGCCAGGGCGTTCTGGACATTATGGCGCCCAGGCAGAGCGAGGTGGAAATCGTTCTCGAGCGTCGGGCCACTCACATGGAAGTCGCTGCCTCCCCCGCTCCCCTGGGTCAGGTCAAGGGCTCGAAAGTCCGCTCCCTGCTCGAACCCAAAAGTCACCACGCGACCCTTGAACCCTTTCGTGAACCGGAGCACTCGCTCGTCGTCGTAATTCAGGACCGCAGTTCCGGATGATGGCAGGTTGTCAATCAGTTCGCGCTTAGCCCGAGCGATGGCATCGATGGAATCGAAGAACTGCAAGTGAACTGGAGCGACGTTCGTGACCACACCTACCTGGGGCTCCGCAATCCGGGCCAGGAGTTCGATTTCTCCCGGCGCGGACATGGCCAGCTCCGTCACGGCCACCTCATGACCGGGCTCAAGAGCCAGCAGCGTCAGAGGAAGTCCATAGTAGTTGTTCAGGTTTCCGAAGGACTTGAGCACAGAGAGGCGCCGGCCGAGGGCCGCCGCTGTCATTTCCTTGGTCGTGGACTTCCCGGTACTGCCGGTGATGGCGACGACGCGTCCTCCCCACTGGCGCCGAACGGCCCGTGCGAGTTGCTGGAGAGCCTCCGTGGTATTCCGCACGTGGAGGAGCGCTCCGCTCAAGGTCGCAAGGCTATCTGCCTGGAAACCCTGTTCGACCACCGCCCCCACGGCGCCGCGCTCGAAAGCCTGGCCAAGGAACTGATGCCCGTCAAAACGCGGACCACGAATGGCAAAGAAGAGCTGGCCGGCGGTGAGCGTGCGGGAATCGATCGAGTAGCCCCGCGCCATCCGCTCCGGCACCCCACACGAGGTACCCAGAATGGTCGCCACCTCGCCCAGCGACAATTGCATACGCTGCCCACTTCTGAGGGCCGTGGGGACTTGCCCCCTGCCCGTTTGCATCCAAAGAGAACTCTAGCGCCGGACGGTTCTCTCCCGGTGATTCGTCACCGTTTCGGGGCGAAAACCCAGTTCGCGAAGTATCCGCCTCGCCACTTCCCGGTCATCAAAGGGAACTGCCCGGTCCTTCAGGACCTGATAGGTTTCGTGCCCCTTGCCCGCCAAGATCACCACATCCCCTTCCCGAGCCTCCCCGAGGGCTTTGCGGAGTGCGACTTCGCGGTCCACCTCGGCCATGTAAGGCTTCCCGGTCTTCTGCAGACCCACCAGGGCGTCGTTCATGATGAGAATTGGGTCTTCGGTGCGGGGATTATCGGAAGTCAGGACCACGACGTCGCTCAAGGAACCCGCTGCCTCCCCCATAAGGGGCCGCTTCGTACGATCCCGGTCCCCGCCGCATCCAAAGACTACGATCAGCCTTTCCCGCGTGAGCTCGCGAGCAGTTCTCAGGACGTTGCGCAGGGCGTCGTCGGTATGCGCGTAGTCCACCACCACCAGGAAGGGCTGCCCCTCGTCGACGCGCTCAAAGCGCCCCGGCACAGCCGCCAGGCTGGCAATGCCTTCCTGGACTTTCTCCTTGGCAATGCCCAGTCCCAGGGCGGTGGCGGTGGCTGCCAGAATGTTCGCCAAGTTCGCCCGACCCACCAGGGGCGAATCTATCTCCAACGCGCCCTCCGGCGTAGTCAGGCTGGCGTGAAGGCCGGAGAGGCTTTGGGTGAACTGCTTCACTTTGACTTGCGCACCCGAGTTGAATCCGTAAGTGATGCGGCGCGGATTAGGAATATCCAGAAGCCGGGCGGCCCAAGGATCGTCCGCATTAATAACCGCCAACTCCGGCGGAGGAGTCCCGAGACCTTCGAATAGGATACGCTTCGCCTTGAAGTAGTTTTCGAAGTCCTTGTGGTAGTCCAGGTGGTCCCGCGTGAGGTTGGTGAAGACGGCGGCGGAGAACGGGAACCCCCACAGGCGTTCCTGCGCCAGGGCGTGCGAGGAGGCCTCCATCACCGCAGCCTTTCCGCCCGCCGCGACCAGCTCAGAAAGATAGGAGAGCAGATCCAAGGATTCCGGCGTGGTGTTGAGGGCGCCGAGGGTTCGCCCACCGAAGCGATATTCGATGGTGCCAAAGAGTCCGGTGGGAATCCCGGCAGCGCGGAGCACGCTCTCCAGGAGGAAGGCCGTGGTCGTCTTGCCATTCGTACCCGTAATACCGACGAGCTGGAGGTGGGAATCCGGCCGACTGTAAAACGCTCTTGCCGCGTCCGCCAGGGCCCGGCGGATCTTGGGAACGCAAACCCAACGTGTGGCAAGTTCCTCAGGCGCCGCACGCTCGCTGACGACGGCTACAGCGCCACTTTTCAGTGCCTGGGGAATGAAGTCGTGCCCGTCGGCCTTTTCACCCTGGATGGCAAAGAAGAGGCTTCCCGGCTGCACACGGCGGGAATCGTAAGCGAGAGAGGTAATCTCTTGAGCGGAGTCGGCGCCGATTTCCCGGCTTGGCACCCCCTGGAGGAGTTCGCCTAAATTCATTGCCCACTCGCATTATGGCACTTGGACCTTGGGGCTGGGGAATCGGAACTCGCAGCCGCGCAGGTAACCCGCGCCATCCGATCCCCGCCCCTCAAACTCCCAACCCCAGGCGCGTTTCACCGCGCAAAACGGACCCAAAGGCGCGACCCTGGTGGGACTTGCGCCCTCGCCGGGGGCATCTGCTCGACTGCAAATCCGGAGCCGCGGAGATTGAGCTCCAGCCCCAGCGCCTGACACTCCTCGGCCACACGGCGCACTGCCAATCCGGAAAAATCCGGAACGGTCAGCAGGGGAGCGTCATCCAGGAGCATGGTCCCGCGAGCCTCCTGGGCTGGGGGCAGCGAAAAGGAAACTGTTTGAACGGGTGGGGTGGCAACCCCGAGCGGTTCAGGTTCTAAAGGAAGGAAACCCACCTGAGCTCCGCCTTTCTGGTGCGGAGAACCAGCGGGCGCGGACGAAGCTACCTGAGGCCACCGGGAGGGGCTGTCTTGCGGCACGCTGAGATAACCCAGAGTCTGCTCTGCGATGGACCTGAACACCGGGGCTGCCACCTCGCCACCGTAAATCGCCCCCACCGGAGAATCGATGATCACCAGAATGGTCACCGCCGGTTGTGGAACGGGGGCAAAACCTGCGAAAGAAGCTATGTAGTGCGATTTGGAATAAGTGCCGGAAGCATCGATCTTCTGCGCCGTGCCCGTCTTGCCAGCCGCCGAATAGCCAGCCGGACGCGCGGGAATGCCGGTGCCGCTTTCCACGGCTTCGGCGAGCATCTCCCTCATCGACTGGGCCGTTTCCCGGCTCACGACGCGGCGGCCGATGGTGGGGGGAGGCGGATTGTGCGTGCTGTCCAGGAAGACGTCGCGGACCACCCGCGGCTGGAAGAGAATGCCGCCATTCGCAATGGCCGAATAAGCGGCGGCCAGTTGCAGGGCGGTCACACCCACTTCCTGCCCTATGGAGATCTCGCCAATCGAGATACCGGACCAGCGACTGGGCGGCTTGAGCAGTCCGCGCTCTTCGCCGGGCAATTCCACTCCAGCCTCGGTGCCGAATCCGAAGCTGCGGATATAGCGATAAAGCCGATCTTCACCCAGCCGAAGCCCCAGTTTGATCGTGCCCACATCGCTCGAATTTGCAACCACGCGCCTGACCGTCAGATCGCCGTAAGGCTTGTGGTCGTGGATGACATGGCCAGTGAGCGTGATGCTGCCGTTCTGGCAGTTGATGACCTCCTGCGGGCTGGTGAGTTTCTCTTCCAGGGCCGCGGAGACCACGACAATCTTGAAGGTCGAACCCGGCTCGTACACCCACGCCACGGCCCGGTTAAGCCGCGCCTGCGGTTGGCTCTTCCCAAACTCGTTGGGATTGAAGGTGGGATAGCTGGCCAGGGCGAGGACTTCGCCGGTCCCCGGGTTCTGGACAATCACCGTGCCGCTGGCAATCCGCCAGCGGGCGGCAGCCTCGGCCAGCGCTTTTTCGGCAATGTACTGGATATTCTCGTCGAGGGTTAAGACCACGTTCCTGCCCGGCAGGCCTTCCCGCTCAGTGGAATGGAACGACTGGCGGCGCGCATCGGCCGCGATCAGCACCCGGCTCGGCGTGCCTTTGATGGTGTCGTTCATCTGGTATTCCAGCCCGCCCAAGCCGTTGTCATCCAAGCCGACGTAGCCCAGGGCCTGCGCGGCGAGTTCGCCCTTGGGATAGAAACGCTTCATCTCCTTCTGAAAGTAGACGCCGCGCAGGTTCAGGTTGCGCACGCGCGCTGTTTCCTCGCCGGAGACCTTCCGCTTCACCCAGCAAAACGACCGGAAGACTTTGAATCGCCCCAGCAGGTCGCCCTTTTCCAGGCCCAGGACGGGCGCCAACAGATTCACTGCCATTTCGGGATTGGGGAGTTCGGCGGGGACGGCAAAGACCGAGTCGACGGCCAGACTCATCGCCAGGGGATGTAGCTGGCGGTCGTAGATTACCCCCCGCTTGGGCGCAATCTCTATGGTGCGTTGCTGCTGCCGTTCGGCGCGGGCAAGCAGGTCCACGTATTGAATGATTTGGAGGTGATAGAGACGACCGACCAGGGCTACGATCCAGAAGGCCAGGAACCCGCCGAGGAGCAGGGAGCGGGGGAGCGCCCCCCCGCGGGTGTTGCTAGCCGACCTGGCTTGCCTCGTCAGAAGGACCATCTAAGGCTCGCGAGAAACTTCCCCCAGGGCGGGGAGGTTGCGTGCGAATTCGGGACTACTGGTCTCACCCGCGCCGGCCGCTGCTCCGCCCACCCGGATCACCTGCTGCGGGGCGGGTGGGGCGAGGCCCAAGTCGCGCCGCGCCAGCGTATCGATCCGTTGCGGGTCAGCCAGCGAGGCCTGCTCCAGACGGAGTTGGTGGTTCCACTCCTCCAGTGCTGCCCGCTCGGACTTGACCGCCTCAATCTGATAGCCGTCCCGCACGCACTGGAAACTCTGCCACGCCACATGCAGACCAATAAGAAAAACCAGAACGCCCAGTCCGAGCAGACAAAAACATTCACGGCGCTTCTCCCGGTCAACCTCTCGGCGCAAATGCGAGTTGTCGATGCGCTTGACAAAGCAAATGTCCGTGACGCCTGCCCGCCCGCCGGCGGGTTGGCTGCGCAGACGCCGTTTCGCTTTCGGGAGTGCTACAGCAATGGTGGCCATCGGTTCCTAGGGGCTAGGGGTTAGGGAGCCGCTCCGGCCGAACCCTAATCCCCGACCCCTAGTTCCTGCTTTTCAGCGGCGCGCAACTTGGCGCTGCGCGACCGCGGATTGGCCTGCATTTCTTCTTCGCTCGGGCGAACAACCTTGCGCGTCAGGATTCGAATCCGGCCTTCACGCTGCCACGCCTGGAAGGCGCGCTTCACCGGCCGGTCTTCCAGGGAATGAAAGCTGAGAATCACCAGCCGGCCTTGCGGCGCGAGAACGGACAGCCCTTTCGCGAGAAACGCTGCCAGGTTTTCCAGTTCCTGGTTCACGGCCAGACGCAGCGCCATAAAGGTGCGCGTGGCCGGATGAATTTGGTGGAGGCCCGCCCGGGAGGGGATGGCTCGCGTCACCACCTGCGCCAGTTCGGTGGTTGATCGAATCGGGCGGGCCTTCATAAGAGCTCGCGCTATGCGGCGCGAGTGGCGCTCTTCCCCCAACTGGTAAATAAGATTGGCCAGGTCCCGCTCAGAGCTGTAATTCACAATCACTTCCGCTGTTTTCTCTGCTTGGGGGTCCATGCGCATGTCGAGGGGACCTGGCAAACTGAAACTGAAGCCGCGCGCGGCGTCTTCGAGCTGCATCGAACTCAAGCCGAGGTCGGCCAGCATTCCATCCGCGGGCGGCAGGCCGCTCGCAGTGTGAAGCACGTCAATCTCGGCGAAGTTTCCTTCCTGCACGATCAGCTTCTCTCCAAACGCTTGCAGGCGCTCGCGCGCCAGTCCGCCGGCTCCAAGCGTCGCGTCGATGTAGATGCCATCGGGCCGAACATTTAAGAACTCCAGCGCTTCCTTGAGCAGCACGGGCCGATGTACTGCTCGAGATTCGGGACTCGGGTTTCGGGGTTCGTGATTGTCCGTCCATTCACCATCACTCACCGTCTGCCAGTCCCAAGCCCGAAATCACTTACCGTCAATCCCAAATCCAAAATCGGAAATCCAAAATCGCTAGATTCCCAGGTTGCTCAGCCCTTGCATGTCTTCGTCGGTAAAGGCCTCGCGCTCCAGGTACTCGCTGTAACGGTCTTTGTTCCAGACGTCGAGGCGGTCGAGATATCCGAGCACCGCCACTCGCGCAGCATCGAGGGAATAAGAACCCTTCCCTGCGCATCCATCTTGGCCGTCTGCCCCCAGTAGTTGGTGCGGTCGAGAAACTTTTTCTTCGCCTTGTTCAGGGAGGGCAGCGCCGCGAGTTTCTCTTCAATGCCGCGCCAGACGGAAAACGGGTAGACGCGCACCGATTGCCCGTCGAGGCTAGTGATGTAGAAGTCAGGACCGTAGGTCTCCTCGATATGGATCTTGAAGGCCGTCGGAATCTTTAGCCGCCCCTTGCCGTCCACCGTTGCTGGGTAATTGCCGCGCAGCATCCCTGAACCTTGCTTTAATCCTTCCTGCTACCCTAAATCTTCCCAACCGCTACACTTTTCTCTACTTACAACTACTTTCTACCACTTTTGTCCACGGACTATAGGGGTCCATTTTCGGCTTGTCAAGAGTTATTTTCAGTTTTTTTAATGAGTTAGCAGGATTGGACAGACCCCCCGCCCTTTGTGGGTTTGCCCACAAAAGACCACAACCTGTTGGGGCCAAAAAGTCCTGCCGGCATGGCGGGTGGCTGGCCCCAGCCGGGGATACAAATCCCCGAACGGAAAAGCGGCCCCGCAGAGCGGGACCGCGCCAGAGCCCACCGCAAAGAACTGCCCCGCGGCTGCGTGCTACAATTCGCGGCCATGGAACCCAATCTTGCCCGGTACTACGACGCAGTCATCAATTGGGAGAAGCGGCTAGCGCGGGAGATGCCGCGGCTCGAGGAACTGGGACGCGCCGCCGGACCACGCTTACTTGTGCCTGCCTGCGGGACGGGCGGGCACGTCGTGGCCCTGGCGCGGCGCGGCTTCAAGGTGCTCGGCTTCGATGCCGACGAGGCAGCGCTCGAGATCGCTCAGCGCAAGATCAGTGCGGCGGAAGGTTCGATTGCTGCCGCCAGCGGCGAGGCGCGCGTTGTCCAGTTGAAGATGGAAGACGCTGCGCAACTCGACGCGCACTACGATGCTGCATTCTGTTTGGGCAATGCCCTGCCCGGGCTGTCTGAGCCGGGTCAACTGCTCGCGGCACTTCGTGGCGTGGCCGGAGCGTTGCGAGCCGGCGGCGTGTTTTTCACGCAGAACCTGAACTACGACCGGCGCTGGCGCGAGAAGGCGAAGTTCTTTCCCGTGCTTTCCGGGGAGACGCCGGAAGAAGAAGTGTTGCTCGTGAAGTTCGCCGATTACGAAGCGGAGTTCATCAACTTTCACGCCCTGTTTCTGGCTCGACCTAAGACGGGAGGCACGTGGCAGTCGCAGGTGAGGACTTCACGCCAGATTCCCTTGATCCGCGAGCGCCTGGCGGAACTTTTGCAGCAGGCAGGATTCGGCAAACTGGAATTCTGGGGCGACTACGCGAAAGCGCCGTTCGATGAGGCGAAGTCAAACGACCTTATCGTTCTGGCGATCAAGGGTCCATGAGGGGGTTTGATTTTGGATTTTGGATTTTGGATTTTGGATTTTGGATCTCAGATCTTCGATCTTCGCTTTTCGATTTTCCCTTTTCCCTTCCCGCTTTTCCATTTGGGACAGCCTTCGACTCCTGATCTTCCACGATTCAGGGCGGGCGCTGCGGTACAATGCCTGCAATCACGGGAGGGGCGCCAAGATGAAATCCAGCCTTATGTGCATGGCCTTTCTCCTGAGCGTTGCGCTCACGGCGGCCGCTCAGCAGAAGCCACCGGCGCTGGGCGCCGGCGAGACGGTGAATCCCGCCCAAGTCCAAGAGCATCTGACGCGGGCAGTGGAACTGGCAAAGCAGGAACAATACGCGCAGGCGGGAGAGGAATATCGTGCCGCCCTGGAGCTGGACCCTAACTCGCTGCGCGCCCACCGTGAACTGGCAGTCATCCTCGAAAAACAGGATGACCGCGAAGCCGCGCTCGAGGAATACCGGCTCGCCGTCCAGTTGATGGAGAAGTCGGGAGAAATCCGCGTGCTCGCGGGCCACAGCCAGCCGGTACGCGCGATCGCGTTTTCTCCCGACGGCGCACTCGTCGCCACCGGAAGTGACGACAGCACGGTGAAGTTATGGGATGCACGCACCGCCGAGCTGAAGCGGACCTTGACGGGAAGCGCCGCCGTGAAATGGCTCGCCTTCGCGCCCGATGGAAATACCCTGGCCACGGGCCATAGCGACAGCGCGATCAGACTCTGGGATCTTCGGTCAGGAGAAGTGAAGACCACGCTGGAGGGTCACAAGAAAGCGGTGACGTCGGTTGCCTTCTCGCCGGACGGCAAGACGCTGGCCAGCGGGAGCAAGGACGGAACCGTGATCCTCTGGGACGTTTCCACAGGTCAATTGAAGAAGAAACTCACGGGCCACCTCTTTGCCGTGACGTCGGTGGCGTTCTCTCCGGAGGGAAGGACGCTCGCCAGCGCGAGCTTTGACTTGCGGCTCTGGGACGCTGACTCAGGCGAGCTGAAGACAATCCTGACACGTCAGACCGTGGTCATTGTGGCCGTCGTGTTCTCACGCGATGGGAAGCTTCTGGCCACCGGGAGCGAGGATAAAACGGCGAAGCTGTGGGACACGCAGACGGGTGAGGTGAAACTGACAGTTCCCGGATGGGACTTGCAGATCAGTTCCGTCGCCCTCTCGCCCGACGGCCGAACCCTGGCCGCCGCCGACTGGCGGAATACCGTCCGGCTTTGGGAGGCGCAGACCGGGACCGTGCTTTGGACCTTGCCGCTGCATAGCGCCCTGGTCGGCTCACTCGCCTTCTCGCCCGACGGCAAGACCCTGGCCAGCGCGAGCAACGACATGACCGCGAAGCTGTGGCGAATAGAATGACGCGGTTTGGTACAATGTGATAACGCTGCGTGAGGGCCCCCCGGTGAAACTGAAGCTCGTCATCTTGACTTTGGTGGTGGCTAGTTTTGCGTTCGTCGTGGGTGCTTGTACGCTCAGGGCTGACGACGCCGGGAAGAACTTGAAAAAAGCCATCAAGCACTACCGCCGTGCCAATGAGCTGGTCGATAAGGGCAACCTGGACAAGGCTGCCGCGGAATATCGCGAAGCACTCCGTCTGCAACCGGATGAAGGCTGCTGGCACGTGGCACTTGGGGTGGCACTCACGAGGAAAGGTGACGGCGAGGAGGCAGAGAAGGAGTATGAGCTGGCACGGCAACTCGCGGCCCGCTTCCAGGACTCCCACGGGAAGCTACCCCACGGAGTGGAAGCAGGCGCGACGGCAAGACCCGGCGACGCGGGCTCAGCATGGAGTGTCGAGTCTACTGGCCACAAAGCGGCCGCCCCGATTCCCCTCGAAGAACCTGAACCCTTGCGCACAGCGCGGGCTCACAACGCCAAGTGTCAAGGTACCGTTTTGCTCTTGATCACTGTGGACACCAAAGGTAACGTTACGGACGCACGGGTTGTGAAACCCTTAGGACTGGGTTTGGACGAGAACGCGCTCAAGGAGGTTCGGGCCTGGAAATTCAAGCCGACCTTGCACAACGGGGTGCCCGTAGCCGTGCGCATCGCTGTCAACGTCAATTTCGAGGTCCACTGAAAAGTGCCCTTTGCTAACATGGAAAACGCTCAGGAATTGATCCATGCGATGAGACAACTGGTCATCAACACTCCTGATGCACACGCGCTGCTGGCCGAAGCGGTCGCGCTGCTCCAGCGCGAGCGGCCGCATTACAATTGGGTGGGCGTGTATTTGCTCGAAGGCGATGAATTGGTGCTCGGACCATTTGTGGGCAAGCCGACGCCGCACACGCGGATTCCGCTGAACAAGGGCATTTGCGGCGCGGCAGCCTCGACTGGCAAGACCGTCATCGTGGATGATGTGAACGCCGACCCGCGCTACTTGGCCTGTAGCCTGGAAACCCGCTCAGAGATTGTCGTGCCCATTGTGCGCGCGGGGCGCGTGCTGGGTGAGATCGACATTGACAGTGACCAGCCGGCAGCCTTCACCGAAGAGGACCGGAGACTGCTCGAGGCAGTCGCCGAAATCATCGCAGCAAAGCTCTGAGATGAGTTGTTCGTTGTTGGTCGTCTCACTTCCCCACATTCACTCGCACCTCTCCCGCCGCAGACTGCGAAGCCCCGCGGTCGCGCTCAGCCCTGGTCCACTGAGGCCTGGCGAGGTCGCAGGTACAAAAGCAGCGCCGCCACCACCAGCCGGACCACGGTACGCACCAGGACCAGTGAGGCCGGATAGAGCGCGCGGATGTCCAGCGTGTAGAGAGAAAGCAGGGGCGTGAACGCCAGAATGCACAGACCCACGATAACAGCGTTGATGATCGCTACATTGCGCACCGGATCGCGGTAAGCGAAGTAAAGCATCAGGCTGAAGGCCAGCACGGCTCCGCCCAATTCCTTCACCATGAAGAGAAACAAGGTACTCATCTCAGACTCAGGTGGATGCAAAAACATCCGCATGAGGAATGGCCTGCCACCGAAGATCAATGCCAGACCTCCCGCCGCAGCGAGCAAAGAAAAAGCCAGCAGGAATACCCGGAGCGCGCGCAGACGCGTGTTCGCCATGTGACTACTCCTCCTTGTGTTGCATTCCCGGCCGAGCAGAGCAAGGCTGCGAGTCCGCAGGCCGAGACTGCGGTTCAGGTTGGATTATAGGACGAAAAGTCGAAAACAGATGAACGAACCCCTTGACGATTGCGACGGGCAATCAGTCCCTGGTGCGAATCACGGCGCCAAGTCGCGCCTTGTGGCATGCCGCGAGAATGATTTCTGCGCGAGCACAGAGAAAAATAGCGCGAACGTCATGCGCTGAATCTCGCATTGCGAGATTGACTCTCCGAAGCCCCTCGGGTAAAACAATGGTGGAGGAAGTACCGATTCCACGTAACGTTAAGACTTGAAGCAACTTCCCTCTGTGTCTGGACGCCCCTGGACGTGAGTCGGCCCGAGGCGAGACAGACTTGGCTTCTGGCAGAGGGATTGCGAACGGAACCTCACAGGGAGATTTGTATTTCGCCGTATGAGGAGGGGGTTATGAGCATCCCCCGACGTATCCGCGATTACCTGGACTCCCAGAAAGCCCCTTACGAATGGCTGCCCCATCCCCAGGCGTTCACCGCGCAGGAGGTTGCCCACTCGCTGCACGTCTCGGGCAAACGTCTGGCGAAGACCGTCATCCTGAACGCCGACGGTCGCCTGGTGATGGCGGTGCTCCCGGCGGCACACCGTCTGATCATGCCGGAACTGAAAGCGGCGCTCGAGGTCAGACATCTTGAAATGTTGCCGGAGGGCGAGCTGGCCAAGATCTTCCCCGATTGCGACCTGGGTGCGATTCCCCCCTTTGGAAATCTGTACGGAATTGAAGTGTGGGTGGACCGCACCGTGGAGGAATCGGGAGAACTCGTGTTCACGGCCGGCACGCATGTGGATGCGGGTCGCATGAAATACTCCGATTACGCGGAACTGGTGAAGCCGCACGTGGCCCGTTTTTCGGAGCTCTGGGCGTCCAAGGCAGCTTGACGCGTCTTGGTGCTTCCGCCCCTCGTTTTGCTTAGCTGGATGTGTGCTCGCCGGGCTGACGTGGAGGCCCGCAAGTTCCAATTACAACCGCCTGTGGGTTGAATTGCCAAGGAGGAGAGATGGCCAAGTTGCATGAGAAGTTGGCAAGCCAAATTCCGGCGCTTCGGACGGAGATGCAGGCGCTGGGCAAGGAACATGGAAACAAGGTGATCTCCGAAGTGACGATCGGCCAGGCCTTTGGCGGCATGCGCGGCGTCAAGGGCATGATCTGCGACACTTCGGTGGTGGACGCCGACACGGGGCTGGTGATTCGAGGCATTCCCATCGGCAAGCTCGCCAGCCGCCTGCCGGAGGAGATCTTCTATTTGCTCTGCACGGGAGAACTTCCTGATGCCGCGTCGCTGGCCGATCTGCAAGGCGACCTGCGTAAGCGGGCCGAAGTCCCCGGCTACGTTTGGGACGTCCTGAAAGCCATGCCGGCCGACTCGCACCCCATGACGATGTTCAGCACCGCGATCCTGGTGATGGAGCGCGACTCGGTATTCCGTAGTCAATACGCCGCGGGCATGCGCAAGGAAGCTTACTGGGAAGCGGCCCTGGAAGACTCGCTGCAACTCATCGCTAAACTGCCCGCCGTCCAAGCTCGACTGGGGTGCGGATTATGCCCACATGCTGGGGATCCCGGATCCCACAGGCGAGTTCGCCAACCTCATGCGCCTTTATATGACGTTGCATTGCGACCACGAGGGTGGGAACGTCAGCGCGTTTACCTGCCACACCGTGGGCTCGGCTCTATCGGATCCTTATTACGCCGTTTCCGCCGGCATGGACGGGCTGGCGGGACCGCTGCACGGCTTGGCCAACCAGGAGTGCCTGGGCTTCGTCCTGGAGATGCGGCAGAAGTTCAACGGTGTGCCCACCGACGAGCAACTGCGCAGTTTCTCCTGGGACAGGCTGAAGGGCGGCCAGGTCATCCCGGGATACGGTCACGCGGTCTTGCGGATCACCGACCCGCGCTTCACGGCTTTCCACGAGTTCGGAGACCGTGTATGCGGCGCCGACGAGGTCTTCAAGATCGTGGCCGCCATCTTCCGCGTGGTGCCCGACGTCCTGAAGGAGCAGGGCAAGGCCAAGGACCCGTGGCCCAACGTGGATGCCATCTCGGGCTCCCTGCTGTACCACTTCGGGGTGACCGAGTTCGAGTACTACACCGTGTTGTTTGGGGTGTCACGAGCGCTGGGGATGTGCTCGCAACTTATCATGAACCGCGCTCTCGGCACGCCCATTACGCGGCCGAAGTCGGTCAGTACCAAGTGGCTGCAGGGCGCGGCCAAGACCGCCCGCGCTGCGGCTTGAGGTCTGTTTAGTTCGGCATCCGAGCCGGGCCCCTTCCGGGCCCGGCTCGGTGTCGAGCGTTAGGACTGGAAACTCCCATGGGACCCCTCTGCACTGATTGCCCGGTCCTGAAGAGCGTGCTCTTCCGTGGGCTGTCTAGCGAGCAGATTGCGCGCCTGGGCTGTATCTTCCGTCCGACGCGCTACCGCAGGAGCCAGATCCTCTTCTTCGAAGGTGGCGTGGGCCAGCACGTCTTCGCGCTGCATTCCGGACTGGTCAAGGTGGTGAAGTCCCTGGAGAATGGCAAGGACCGCATCACGCGCGTCCTCTTCCCGGGCGAACTCTTCGGTCTGGAAGCGCTCGCCGAATCCATTTATCCGCTCACGGCTGTCACTCTGCGCGACTGCGAAATCTGCGCGGCATCGCGCGACGAGTTCCTCGAGTTCTTGCGCGCGAACCCCGACGTTTCCCTGGGAATGGTGCGCTTCCTGGTCACCGAGGTCACGCGCGTCCGAACCCAAGTCACCGACATGAGTTTCAAAGACGCGCGCATGAAGGTGGCGACCCTGCTGCTCTCGCTGCTCTCTTCCGAGACTCAAACTCCCCCGGAGACTTATTCCCTCACCCTGCCCTTCTCACGCCAGGAGATCAGCGAAATCCTGGAGCTCTCACCGGAGACTGTGAGCCGCACGTTGAGCATGTTCCGGCGCGATCAAGTGCTCGAGGCTCGCGGGCGGCGCGTGGCCATTCACGACCTTGGGAAACTGCAAGCGGCCGCCCATCGCTGAGTGAGTCGAACACCCCGTTCCCCCCGCCACACCAATCAGGCTTCTCTGCAACTCTCGTCGCCCCGTACGAGCCGCACTCTACACGACCAAATGTCCTAAGGCGAACGTGAGATACCTGCCCACGAACGTGTTACCCAGCTAGAATTGAAAGGTTAGAAGGCCTTAGATTGACAGGCGTCAACTTGATTTATGCCATTTCTCATCGACAGGCGTCCTCTATACTCCTAACCTCGGCCACAAGCGTTTGGGTGTTGGGTCTGGGAATTGTTAGCAACTACAGCCGAATCAGACTGCTCCGATTCGGCGGAATCACGTGAGTCGAAGCTCTCCGGGTGCGAGTGGCCTAATCAGGCCGAAGACCGTCGATGAACTATCCCAGACTAACGGCGCCGGTCATTGTCTGTCTGCTCGCCAGCCTCACTGTGGTGGCTGGGGCGACGGCGCTGTTCCAGGCTTCGGCGCCTGCCAAAGCAAGACTCCAAGCCACTGCGTCACCTGAGATCCCTAACCAGCCTCCAATTCTTTTTGTGCAGGCACCCGTGGTTTCTGCGGGTGAAAGCCGATTCCCGAAAGGCAGCCGGCTGGTGCGCCTGGCCTCAGGCGCCAAGCCACAGACGGTGGTCAATCTGACGCCTGAATTCTTCGCCGCCGCTGATCCCCAAATCTCCTTTGATGGTACGAAGGTCGTATTCGCCGCCCAGGAACTCCCGGGCGCAAGCTGGCAACTTTGGGAGATGCACGCCGACGGCTCAGGCAAGCGCCAGGTGACGCGTTTGAGCGGCGACTGTCTGCGGCCCGCCTACTTGGCCCGCGAAGGAATCGTTTTCACCTTTCTCAGCGGGGAAACTGGGCGCTCGGCCTCACAGGTTTACGTGTGCAAGCTCGACGGGTCGGAGGCTCACCCCATCACGTTCGGCCCGGGCAACTTCCAGGTGGAAACAGTCCTGAAAGACGGACGCGTGCTCGTTTCCGCATCCTCGCCGCTGGCGCCGGAGGCCAAGGAATCCGCTGAGCTTTATACGCTAAGGCACGATGGCACAGGGCTCGCTTCCTTTCGCTGCGAGCATCGGCAACCCGCGGTGCGCGGCCAAGCGACGGAACTCGACGACGGTTCCATCGTCTATGTGAAGAGCGCCAGTCTCCAGCACGGCGTGGGCGGCGAGTTGGCCGCGATCCGCCGCGGCGAGCTGCACAATTCTTCCCTCAGCCCGCTCGTGTCTATCTCCTGGTCGCCGCGTCCTCTGGAAGCGCGCAAGCTCATCGTGGCGCGCCAGAGCACCGTGCCGGGCGCCAATCCGGGAAGATTCGACCTGTACGCGTTTGACTTTGCCAGCGGCCAGTATGGCGAGCTGATTTACCGAGATCCCAAGCTCTCGAGTGTCCAGGCAGTTCCCGTAGCTGCGCACCCGGTGCCGCGCTGGTATTGGAGCACGCTGAACCCCAAGGCTGACGCGGGCTATTTCATCTGCCTGGACAGCAGGCTTTCGGCGGATGTCCCGCAGGGCCGGATTTCCGCCCCCGTGGCGCGCGTGCGGGTTTTGATGCTGGAGCCGGCGACGAACCAGGAGCACGCGCTGGGTGAGGCGCCAGTCGAAAAGGACGGATCGTTTTACCTTGCGGTCCCGCCGGACCGTCCCGTGCGTTTCGAGCTGTTGGACGAGAGTGGAAGAGTGGTCCGCGCGCAGCGGAGCTGGATCTGGGCGCGGCCGGGCGAAGAGCGCGGCTGCGTCGGTTGCCACGAAGACAAGGCCGTGGCCCCGGAGAACCGCTGGCCTCTGGCGCTCAAGAGTTTTGACACTCCGACGCGCCTGGGTGTCGAGCCGCAGGCGGTAGCGTCGCACTGAGACAGCTATGCGAACTTGGTCCCAACGAATCGTGCTGGCTCTGGCTGGACTGGGGTTTCTTGCCACAGGTCTGAGACTCTCCGGCCAAAGCCCCGCGCCGCGCCCGGCCACGCCGCCCGTGTTGCCGACCTTCGAAGACCTCTCCGACAAGGCGGGAATCAATTTCCAGCATTCCTTCGGCGAAAAGAAGCTGAGCAGCATCATGGAGGCGACGGGCTCCGGCTGCGCCTGGTTTGACTACAACAACGACGGCCTCCTGGATCTTTACGTCGTGAGCGGGCGTTATATCGAAGGGGTCACCAAGTTCTCGAAGCCCGACGGCATCGATGCCACGAACCACCTCTATCGCAACAATGGCGACGGAACCTTCACCGACGTCACGGCGCAGGCGGGCGTGGGCGGCAAAGGCTTCGGCATGGGCGTCACCGTGGGGGATTACGACAACGACGGCTTCGCAGACCTCTATGTCACCAGTTGGAATTCTTCCCTCCTTTATCACAACAACGGCCACGGGACGTTCACCGATGTCACCGCGAAGGCCGGCGTCGAAAACCCGCACTTCGGCGTGGGCGCGGCCTGGTTCGATTACGATCGCGACGGCAAGCTCGATCTCTACGTAGGCAACTACCTTCAGTTCGACCCCGACGCCAAGATGCGTTACTTCACCGCCGACGCCTTCCCCGGCCCGCTCGACTACAAGGGCACGGCGGACCGCCTGTTCCACAACAACGGCGACGGCACTTTCAGTGACGTGTCCCAGAAGGCCGGGATTGCCAACCCCGCCGGGCGCGCTATGGGCGTTACCACGGGCGACTACGACAATGACGGCTGGCCGGACGTGTACGTCGCCAACGACACCATGGAAAGCTACCTGTACCACAACAACCACGACGGGACGTTCAAGAACGTCGCTCCCGAAGTGAACACCGCCTTCGGAGCGAACGGCGAAGCCACCTCCGCCATGAACCCCATCTTCGGTGACTACGACAATGA
>JBEKCQ010000004.1:0-44460 GCA_050014795.1 Terriglobia bacterium
CGAGGGCTTGGCGGAAGTTGGCCACCGCTGAAGTGAACTGCATAGCATCGTAGTCCAGCCGCCCCAGCCAGTACGGATAGAGCACATTCTGTGGGTCGGACTTGGCGAGCTTTTCGAGTTCCGGTCGAGCCCAATCCCGGTGGTTGAGGATGATGTAAGCAAGGGCCAGCGTGAAACGGCTCTGATTGTCGAGCGGGCTCAGTGCCTCGGCTTTCTTCAGCGCCACCGCAGTGTTCAGGTACTTGCGGTCTAAGAAAAAGACACTCGCCAGGAACTTCAGCAGCTCGGACGAACCGGGTTTCTGTTCGACTTCTGCCACTAGCAGCTTTTCGGCGCTTGCGTAATCCTGCGCTTTCATCGCCTGTTCGAGTTTGGCACGCTGCTCCGGCGACAGGGGCAGGGCGGAAGACGCGCCAGGGCGCGGAGCACGTGTGGGGGCGTCTTCGAGCACCTGTCCTGCCACCGCGGGCCCTGCCAGGACAGCGAGCAGTATCCAAACCGCAATTTTCGCGCCCGTGTTCTTCATGGGTGTCCCAAGAGACTCGTCGACGTTGCACTCACTGCGGTCGCTGCTCACCGGCGTCGAGCTTCTGTCTCAGCGCCAGCGCGGCAACGCTTTCCGGAACGATGGCCAACTCCTGCTCAATCGCCTTGCGGGCCTCGGACTGTTTCCCTTGCTCCAGGTAAATCTCGGCCAGAGCCAGATGGATGTCCGGCAATTTGGGGTCCGCCGCTGCGGCGTGCTGGAAGATGCGAATGGCTCGCTCGAGTTGACCCTGCACCCTGTAGTTTTCTGCCAGGGTCTGGTAAACGCGGGCAGAGCGCGGATTGAGCCGCACAATTTCCCGAGCACACCAGCCTGCAAGCTTCAAGTAGGCGTCACCTAACTGGTAGGCGTATTCTGGCTCTTGGGGCGCGAGTTCCCGCAAGGCGCGGAATTGCTCTACAACCCCGCGGAAGTTGTTCGTCCTTTCGTAAGCGTTTGCCAGTTGCAGGCGCGTCAGGGGTTCCTTGGGTTGAAGCTTGGCGGCCCGCTCCAGCTCATGGATCGCCTCCGGCACCTTTCGCAAGGCAAGTAGGCTAGAGCCCATCAGAAGGTGCGGCGCCGCATAGCCTGGCTGCAAACGGACGGCCTCACGAAACTGGGCGATAGCCTTTGAATGGTCTCCGCGCATCTGGTAAACGATGCCTAGGTTGTTGTGGACGAAGGCGACCTTGCCACCCTGACGCAGTACTTGGAGAAAGGCTCTTTCCGCAACATCCAGCTGTCCGGCCTTTTGCGCCTCGACACCCTCCATGAACAAGCGTTCGAGCGGGGCCGGAAGTGGCGGAGCCTGTTGCGCCCTTGCGAGTCTGGCTGTGGGCAAGAAAACAAGGGCCGCAACCCCTGCAAGACCGAGTGCGGCTGACCAGTAGTGTTGAGTTGACCGACAGATTCGCTTCTCACTCACAGCGAGCCTCAATCCTCGGGGCTTGGCGGCGCAGCAGGGTCCAAACCATCGGTGACGAAGTCTTCTTCGCGCGCAAGCCTTTCCTTTTGCGTCAGCTGCTCGGATTTCCTCAGGGCCTCCTCTGCTTCCCGTGATTGTCCCAGTCGGCGGTAGGCGCGCGCGAGCAACGTGTACGCCTGCCGCATGCCCGGCTCGAGAGCTACGGCGGCTTTCAATTCGGTCACGGCCTCGGCAACTTGACCGACTTGCAGCAGGGCATCCCCCAGGGCCAGTCGGGCCGGGGCCGACTCCGGATCCAGAACCAGCGCCCGCTGGAATTCCCCGATGGCTTTCGCAGGGTTCTGCTGATAGAGGTGACACACACCCAGCCCGTAAGCGCTGTGGTAGTTGCGGGGTTCAATCTGCGCGGATTGCGAGTAGTACGTGACCGCCTCGTCAAAGCGGAACTGGGAGCGTTTCAGATCACCTAGGGCGTTAAAAACTTCCACCAATCGTGGATCAGCGCGCAACGCCGCCAGGTACTCCTCCTCTGCCTTGGAGTGATTTTGCTGAACGCGATACGACTCAGCAAGGAGTTGGTGAACCCGTGCGGAGTCTGGCGCTAGAGCGTATAGCTCTTCACGCTGTTGTTGCGAGAGCTTCACGCAAACCTGCGCCAAGAAATAAAGCGCGTCGATGTTCTTGGGGTCATTCCGCAGGACTCGCCACAGACTCTGGTAGGCGGACTCGTACTTCTCCTGGGCCATCTCGGCTCGAGCCAGGAGGATGAGCGCCGCAGGCGTCCCGGGATGAGCCTTCAGGTACCTTCGCGCTAGGGAAGCAGCTTGGACAGCGTTGCCCCGGTAGAGCGCCTTGGTAGTTTCCGCCAGCACACCATCTTGCTGCGCGCGCAGCGCCCCACCCGCCACGAGGATCATGGCCAGGGCAACGAATCGTATGGCTTGTGTGAAGTGCTTTCCCTGCACCGGGCGGTTTCGAATCATCTCCGCAATCGTGCTCTCCCTCTTCCCGGGTAGCACCGATAGTGTACGGGCGCCAATCGAACAGAGGGAGTCTGAACCTCCGAATTAGAGACTGTCAACCTTGGAGCGTCATCTAAGGTTGCACTTCGACGATGCGCAGGAGCTCCAGCTCTTGCTCGGGACGGCGCTTCTTGATCTCTTCAAATCGTTCGCTCTGGGCCTTGGCGCGCTCGTCCTTGGTCCGCTGGTACAGAACCATGAGGTTGAAGTTGGCGCTGTAGTTGTCGTGGTCCAACTCAAGGGCTCGCCGGAGCGCCTTCTCAGCCAGTTCGAACTCCCGCTGCTTCAGATGCAGAAGACCCAGTTCCGCATACGTGCTGGCGTAGTCGGGATTCACCTTCAGCGCCTCCTCGAGATGCCGCAAGGCGTCGGAGAACTTGCCCTGCTGGTTGTCCATCCGGCCGAGGAGGTAATGCGCGCCTGCCGCCGTTTCGCGAGATTGGGACGCTGCCTCCAACTCTCTACGCGCCAACTCGTACTCACGGCTGTAGAAGTAGGCCGTGCCTAGCGCCAGCCTGCCGTGAGGATCTTGGGGCTTCATCTCGCAGTATTTCTGGAATTCCGGGATGGCTTCGCGCGGGTCGTCGCGCGGCAAAGCCACAGTCCCGAAAGCGTAGTGGTGATAGGGATTGTCCGGGTCGAGGCTGACCGCTTCCTTCAAGGACACGTAGGCTTGCTGCGCCAGGTTCTCTTCAATGCAGACTAGGCCAAAGAAGAAATGGATGCTGGCGTTTTGGGGTTCCAGGTCCCGCGCATGGGCTAGGTACCCCAGGGCTCCCTTGCGGTCCTTCTGCTGGTACGCCACGTGGGCGAGGTCAAGGAGCAGCGGGACCAAGTTGGGCTGTCCTAGCGCGGCTCTCTCCAAGGTGGAGCGCGCCCGGTCCAATTGACCCCGTTGCTTGTAGAAAAGTCCAAGTCGGCGCAAGGTGTCGGATGAAGCTAGTTGTCGGGCTGCGAGTCCCTCGAGGAGCCGTATGCCCAGATCCTCGTACCGGTGCGCGGCCAGCGTCGGAAGAATGCTGACCACGTCGCCCTCGGTCAGGTCCGGGTGGGCCAATAACCGCGTGGCCGCGGCGTCTGCTTGGGCGCGCTCGCCCGACCCGGCGAGCCCGGCCACACGAAGAGCGAGCGCCTGAGGCCGCTCCTGAGCCTCAAGCGGGAGCCGGGAGAGATGAGCCAGCGAAGCCTTGAACGACCCCTGGCCCGCAAGCAGCGCGGCGGTCTGGTAGTTAGCCTCGAGGTTGGAAGGCTGGAACTTCAAGAGCTTCTGGTATGTGTCCAGCGCCTTCCGCAGGGCCTCGGGGTCTTTGCTGGCGTTTTCCTGGTAGAGACGGCCCAGGTTCAAATAGGCGCCCGTGAATTGCGGCGCCCTCACGATAGCTCTTCGGAAGCTGGATTCCGCGGCCCGGTAGTTGCCTTGCTGAGCCTCAACCACCCCGAGAAGGTTGTCAACGCCCGGCTCTCCGGGAAAACGCCTCCGTGCTTCAGTTAGCTGGTTGCGCGCGGCGGCGAGATTACCTTGCTGGATGAGTTGCTGAATCCGCTGAAGCGTTTCAGCGGCTGGATCGGAAGCCGCCGGAGCGAGCTCCAAGAGCACAAGAAGGCTCACGCAGGCTGCAATCCCAACGAGGAGAGTGCGATATTCGCGCATCGAATCTGTCTCGCCAGCTACCTGATTCATCCTGCCCCAGAGGGCCATCAGGTGCAAGAATTTTCGCTGGCCGCTCGTTTCGCAAGCGCCCGATCGTCCCCTGCTTTTCCCGGCAGGAGGGAACGAGAGCAATCTGCGACCTTTGGTCTGCCTTATCCGAATGAACCTCGGTTGATTCGGGACTAGGGGCTGGACATAAGCTTGCGGGCAGACGTACACTCTGCCCTCGGCCAGACCCCTGGCGGTTAAGCTTTCTTTCGTGTGTGACGACCGAATCCTGTAAGAGGAGAAGGCGATGCGAAATCGTATGCTGATTCTGAGCTGCTTTGTGGCCATCACGCTACTTGTTGTGGGAATCACCACTATCGGGCTGGCAACTCAAGTCGATCTGAAGTGGAAGATTCATGACACCAGTCGGCCGCGACCGCCGATCATCACACCCGGCACGGCCAGCACCCAGGACCAAGCCGGGCAGCCACCGTCGGATGCCATCGTGCTGTTCGGCGGCAAAGACCTCTCGCAGTGGCAGACCTCCACAGGCGAGCCGGCCAAATGGAAGGTTGAGAATGGTTACTTCGAGGTGGTTCCGAAAACCGGAACCATTCAGACCCGGCAGGGCTTCGGCGACTGCCAACTTCACGTAGAGTGGGCCGCGCCCGATCCACCCAGAGGTCAGGATCAGGACCGGGGCAACAGCGGGGTTTACCTGATGGGCCTATATGAGGTGCAGGTGCTGGACTCGTTCGACAACACGACGTACGCGGATGGGCAGGCAGGTGCGGTTTACGGGCAGTACCCACCGCTGGTCAATGCCGTTCGGCCGCCGGGCCAATGGCAGACCTACGACATCATCTTCCACGGGCCACGATTTGACAGAGAGGGCAAAGTCCTCCGACCCGCGCGCGTGACGGTTCTCCACAACGGCGTGCTCGTCCAGGATAATGTCGAACTCACGGGCCCGACTGCCCACAAGGAGCGACCTCCTTATCGGGCGCACCCGGAGAAGTTGCCCCTGATACTTCAGGACCACGATCATCCGGTCCGCTTCCGAAACATCTGGATTCGAGAGCTTGGTGGAGATGGAAAGTAGAGAGCGGTAGGCTCGCTACGGACTCGCTGGCAGGGCTTCTTTATGAACCGTGAGTTGCCACCGCCGGAGCAGGGAAAACCGCTGGCAGGCACCTGCCACCACCAGTGGGAGAACCAGAAAGGTCCTTACGCCGTGGCGCAACTCTGCAAGATCTGTAAGCTGTTTCGCTACAAGACGAGCGCCACCGCCGACTGGGAGTTCCGCGCGCCGATTCCCATTGGGAGAATCCCCTCCGAGTAGGAGTCCACACCTTGGGCGATGAGGTGCGGCTGCCGTGCCTCGGTAACTGTGGTACAGAATGTCCCTTCCTGCGCTGGCGCACCGGGGGAATGGGTTACAGGAGGAGTTTTGCCGGCGCGGATCTGCCGCCCTGTGGCCATATGCGGTAGTACTCCGACGATTCGCCCCAAGATATTGGGGACCCCCTAGCGATTTCCCTACTACTCCCCCCAGACTTCCCCTCAAAAACCTACAACTCTTAAAAAAAAGCTTGACATTGCCCTATCACCCGACGTATAAGCGCGAACAACGGCCCCGTTTCCCGGGGTCCTTCAATCGGTCGTTTGATCTGGGGATAGGTTCACCAGAACGTTCTTTGTGCAGGCTGGTATTATGGTTGAGGTACGAGAGGTCATGGATATCCGGGAGGCTTCCGAATATCTTGGGGTTTCCAGGGAAACCCTGTACAAGTATGTTTATGAGGAGAGGATCCCGGCCTTCAAACTGGGGAACCGCTGGAAGTTCAAGAAGACGGTTCTGGACCATTGGATGGAGAAGCAGAGCACGCAACGCGAAGAGCGCACGGGTCGAAAGGTGCGCGCGGACGTGCGGTAGGGAGCGTCGCACATGTTTGGAATGGGAAAACCGAAAGGGCTGGTCGGGTTGGACTTGGGTTCAAGCTCGGTCAAGGTTGTCGAGCTCAGGAGGAAGGGCGCCGGCTACGAGCTCTCAAACCTGGGGGTAGAGGGTCTCGGTCAGGACACAGTGGTCGACGGTGCCATCATGGATTCCTTTTCGGTATCCAACGCCATCGAGAAGATTTTCTCCGAAAACAAGATCAAGACCAAGAATGTGGCCACGGCGGTCTCTGGGCACTCGGTGATCGTCAAGAAGATCACGGTAAACGCCGCCACTGAGGACGAAGTGGCCAATGCCATCCCGTACGAGGCGCAGCAATACATCCCATTTGATATGGCAGACGTCAACCTGAGCTACCAGGTACTGGGGCAGCCCCAGGCCGGCCCAGGTTTTGACGTTATGCTGGTCGCCGTGAAGCGCGACAAGATCTTGAACCATACCAACGTTCTGAGCCAAGCCGGGAAGATCCCCACGGTAGTGGATATCGATGCCTTTGCGCTTCAGAATGCCTTCGAGGTGAACTACGAGCCCCCGCCGGACCGGATGATCGCCCTCCTGAACATTGGGGCCAGCATCATGAACATCAACATCGCGCGGGGCGGGGTCCCCTTGTTTACGCGCGACGTTTCGGTCGGCGGCAACCAGTACACCGACACTCTACAGAAGGAGCTAGATCTCAGTTTCGAGGATGCGGAGAAGCTCAAGCAGGGGAAGGAAGTCCCCAGTGTGTCGGCGGATGCGAAGACTCCGCACATTCGTTCCGTCTCGGAAATCCTGCTCCTGGAAGTTCAGAAGACCTTCGACTTCTTCCGTCAGACGACGACTACGGAGAACATCCAGCAGATCTACGTGGGTGGCGGGACGGCACGAATTGAAGGCTTGGTTGACCTGCTCAAAGAGGAGTTCAATATCCCGATCGAGATTATGAACCCCTTTCAGAGGGTGGATATCAATCCCTCTAAGTTCGACACCAGCTACATTAACGACATCGCTCCGCGCATGAGCGTGGCGGTGGGGCTGGCGCTAAGGAGCTTTGACACGCCATGATCAAGATTAACCTGCTGGGAGTGGCTCGACCTGCGGCGAGGCCGGCGGCCCCGCCGCCCACCGCGGCGCGCCAGGCTTTGATCTTCGTGGCCAGCCTGATCGTCGCCTTCGCGGTGGTGGGTGTTTTCTACAAGCTCTGGACAGCCGAAATCGACAAGCTCAATCAGCGTTACGCCGAAGAGCAACGTGAGGCAGAGCGGTTGAAGCAGATTCGCGTGGAGAACCAGCGCTACCTTCAGCAGCGCCAGCAACTGGAGAGCCGCATCAACACCATCCAGACACTCCAGAGCAGCCGAGTGGGGCCGGTGGATTTCATGACGGCCCTGGGGAACGTGGTCAATCGCAGCAATGACCTCTACCTGTTGACGGTGACTCCGGACGGGGCGCGAGTTGGCATCCGGGGCCAGTCGAATTCGGTGGAGTCCATTGGCAGTTTCATCGCGAACCTCAAGAACTCTGGCAGCTTCGAGGATATCCAGTTGCGACAGTATTTCCAGGATGACCAGCAGAACCGGATGAGCTTCAAGTTCCAGCTCGATTGCGTTTACAAACTACCTTCTGCTGCGCCTCCTGCGGCACAGCTCGCTGCTGCCGCCCCAGGGCGGCAGGCCGGACTGTAGGGAGGGAGCGACGATGCCCAAGAGTTTCAAGGAACTTCCGACAGTCGTGCAAGGGGTGATTTTCGCCGCGGGTGCGGTGATCCTGGCGGGTGTGGTCTTCTATCTCTACGTCTTGCCGCTCCGCGCGCAGCGCGCCAGCCTCGAGGTCAAAGTCGACGCCTTGCATGCCGAGAACCTCAAGAACCAGGCTGTGGAAAGAGAGCGGACGGAACTGCTCAACCGCATCGCGCAGTTGGAAAAGCAGCTCGATACCCTTCGCTCGATCGTTCCGGACGAGCCTGCCACTGATCAGTTTGTGAAGATGGTGTACGATACGGCCACAGCCTCGACGATTAACCTTCGTGCCTTCGTCGCCCAGGCACCGGTGGCCCGCGATTTTCACGTGGAGATGCCTTTCGGCATCCGCATCGACGGCACCTACTACGCCATGCTGAATTTCTTTGATCGGCTGGCTCGTCAGCAACGGATTGTGAGCGTTACGGGCCTTGGCCTGGGACCTCCGGCCGGCGGAGGCCAGGGGAAGTTCGTGATTCTTCCGAGCGAAACCGTGGGGGCCAGCTGTGTGGTGACGACGTACTATAACCGCGCACAGCCTTCGGCGCCTCCGCCGCAACCCAAAAAGAGATAGGGCAGGATGACAGACATGCTCAAAAACGGGCTTAACTGCGTAAGGACGGGAATACCGTGGGGCCTTCTGCTCACTCTAGTCCTGACGAGCTGGGCCTGGGTGGAAGTTGGCAAGGCCCAGCCCACAGGGACTGACCCGGCCGTGCAGGCGGGGACGGGTGCGAAGGCCAGTGCGCCTGCGGGTAAGGCTACGTCGCAGCCGGCCGCGAAATCCAAGGCCCCCCGGAAGGTGGCCGCTAGGCGGACCTCTGCCAAGCCAGCAAGAGGGGGGCCGCCCGTGCCTATGGCCGGGACCGCGCGGGTGCCGGAGATCGTGGGCAGGCGGGATCCCTTTAAACTGCCGCCACCTCCGGTTCCGGGCCGAGCGGGCGAAGAAGAAGTGATTGGTCCCTTGCCAACTGGCAAGCGCGGCTTGCTCATCAGTCAACTTAAGTTGGAAGGGATCGTTCGCCTTGATACGACCAACGCACTGATAGCGGTTGTCGACAACAACAGCAACCGCGCCTATTTCCTGCGGGAAAACGACGCGGTTTACAACGGTGTCGTCAGCAAGATCACACCTGACTCGGTCTATTTCCGGGAGAATGTCCTTGACGCGAGTGGACATGTGCTTGTCCGCGAAGTGGTCAGACGACTGAGCCAGGGCCCTGGAGAGGGAAGATGAGACGAAAAGCTATTCTTTCACTCACGATGACTTGGTTGATCTTGGGGATGGCCTCCGTCGCCCAGAGCCGCCAGACGTCGGCTCTGCCCCAGGCGAGCTTGAAGGCGGTCACCACCGCCGGCCCAGTCTCGGCCAACCAACTCTTACTCCGCATTGAGGGTAAGTACAGCTTCCAGGCGGTGCAAGCCACTGCGGACACCGTTCTGGTTGACCTCAAGGGAGTGAGGGTCGATGGGGTTGCCCGGGACGGCCAATGGGCCACAGGCTTGTTGAGCGGCTACCACCTCCTGCAATTCACCGATGCCAACGGGCAGCCGGTGATTCGGGTCCAGGTGAACCTGAAAGGGCCTGAGCCGTTCACGCTTCGGCAGGAGCCTGCGGGACTTCGGCTGTTGTTCGGGCCGGAAACGTCCGCAACTCCGGCGGCCGCTGCGGAACAGCCCGCGGCCCCTCTGCCGCGGGTCGCGGCGCCCGTAGTGCCGCTAAGCCAGGCCTTGCCGCGGGAAACGCCTCGCGTTGTCACCGCGACGGTCGCCGGCATTTCCATCAAGGCGGGGCCGGCGGGTGAGACGTTTATTGACATCACGACGACACGCCCGACGGCGTACAGTGTGTTGCACTTGGCGAATCCTTCGCGGCTCGTCCTTGACCTTGAGGGGGCGCGAAATGGCACTCGCCAGCGAGCGTATTCCGCCTCGTCAGAGGTGCTCAAGGGCGTGCGGGTGGGGCAATTCCGCGAGGGGAATCCCTCCGTTGTGCGGGTAGTAGCGGACCTTATCGGGGTCCCCGTTTTTGATGTCCATGCCCAGCCAGGTGGCGTTCGAGTCGAGTTGAAGCCGCGTCCGTCCGTCACGCCGGCGGCAGCATCCCCGCCAACTGAGGCGGCTCCCTCCCCGGCAAGAGCCGACGAGAAGCCTGTTCAGGTGGCCGGGGTTGTCTTCGCTCCGGTCGTTACGGCGGACCCAGCCGTCGCGGCACCAAAGCAGGAGGCCGTGACGAGCGAAGGGAAGGCCGCCCAAGCTGGTATCGATGTCCACAATGCATTGCCGGTTGCGGCTGGCTCACCCGAGGTGTCAGCAGCTCCCAAACCCGAAGCGCCGGCGGAAGCCCCTGAAGCCTTGCAGGCCGCTCGAGCGGCAATGACCTTGGTGGGAAGTTCGGAAGTGATCTCCGCAGCGCCTCTCGGCCAGGCTCCGGGATCCGCTCAGGAGCAGCCCAAGTACACCGGGGAGCCGATTTCCCTCAACTTGAAAGACGTTGACCTGAAGGATTTCTTCCGCCTGATTCACGAGATCAGCGGACTGAACATCATCGTCGACCCGAATGTCACAGGCAGCGTAACTCTGGTCTTGGACGCAGTGCCCTGGGATCAGGCCCTGGACATCGTCCTCAAGAACAACCGCTTGGGAAAGACCCTGGAAGGCAATGTGCTCCGCATCGCCCGGGTGGAAACCCTCACCGCTGAACAGGAGTCTGTCGCCAAGCTGGCAGCTGCCCGCGAGGAAGCACAGCCGCTGGTGACTGTCTTTCGTCCTGTCAATTACGCCAAGGCCTCGACCATTGCGACCATGTTGAAGTCGTGGGTGGGTGGAGGCGCGCTCAGCAAGCGCGGAAACATCTTGGTGGATGAACGCACCAACACGCTGATCGTCTCCGATATTCAAACCCAGATCCCTGTTATTGAGTCGATTATCACGCGACTGGACAAGAAGGCGAAGCAGGTGCAGATTGAGGCTCGGATTGTCCAAGCCACGGCGGACTTCTCGCGCGAGCTGGGAGTGGCGCTGAGTGGCGGCCTCTACAACAAGTCCGGCACGACCAATGCGGGCGGAGCCTCGGGGCCGGGCTCCGTGGTAACGACGGGGATCCCGGCCAGCGGGGGTATTCCCGCCCCGACCATCGGCGTAACGCCTGCCGCTGCCACCGGGTTCGGAGCCATCGCGGTAACTAATGTCGGCGCGCGCTACTTCATCAGCGCGGCGTTGGCGGCGGCCGAGACCCGTGGCCAAGCGAAGACCATCTCGCGGCCGAGCATCGTCACCCAGAACAACGTGCCGGGGACTGTCATGCAGGGCACTCAGGTCCCCATCCAAACCACCATCAACAACACCATCAGTATCCAGTACGTGAATGCTACGCTGACCCTGAAAGTGACGCCCCAGGTGACTGAGGATGGCAACATCTTCTTGGACGTCAACGTGAACAACGCTTCCCTCGGGACGGTGTATGTTGGCGTCAACCCCACCATCGACACGCAACAGGCGACCACCCAGGTTCTGGTTCCGGATGGCGGCACGGTGGTGTTCGGCGGAGTGACAATAACCCAGCGGAGCCGCTCCGCTACCCAGGTGCCCTTGCTCGGCAGCATTCCCCTCATTGGAAACCTCTTCAAGAGCAGCAAGGTGCTGGATAGCGATAAAGAGTTGCTCTTCTTCCTTTCACCCAAGGTATTGCCCGGATAGGCGCGGGCTGCACCTTGCTCCGCAGTCCAGATAGCAGGAGGAGACGCAAGTCTCCTCCTTTTTGTTTCTCGGCATGGATCCAGACCGGCGTCCTCATCCTGTCGCCCCGCGGCAGGAGCGCCTCCGGGCGCTCCTGGAGGTGCGCAGACTGCCGCTTTTAGTCGTATCGAATCCCATTAACATTTTCTACCTGACAGGATTCAGGGGAAGTGCCGGTTTCGCAGTCCTGGGCCTATCGGACGCCCTTCTCTGGGTGGACCCTCGCTATACACGGCAGGCGCGGGAGCAAGCTTGCGGTGTGGAAGTTATCGAGGAGAAGGGTGGACTCCTTAAGGCTGTTGGCCGCTGGCTGGGAGCACGACGATCTAGGGCGGCTGGGTATGAGGATGGACACCTGACCTGCGCGGGACTCCGTGAGCTCCGGGGGTATGCCCCGGCAAGGTTGCGGTTGCAGCCGGCGGGCGGGCTGATTGAGGAATTGCGCTATACAAAGGATGCTGAGGAGGTTGAATGTATCCGGGGGGCGGGTCGCCTTACCGTGGAGGTCTATGAGGAAGTGGTCCGCCAAATACGACCGGGGGTGAGAGAGTCCGACTTGGCCGCGGAAATCGAGTACCGTATGAAGCGCAGAGGTGCAGACGGCACTGCCTTCGAGACGATCGTCGCCTCGGGCCCCCGGGGGGCTTGGCCCCATGCCCGCGCCTCCTCCAAACTGTTGAAGAAAAGTGAGTTGGTGATCTTCGACGTTGGTGCTATATTGAACGGATACGCGGCTGACATGACCCGAACCGTTTACCTGGGCCATCCTGGGCGGCGAGTCCGAAGTCTTTATGGTGCGGTGCGGGAGGCGCAGCAGCGGGCGGGGAAGGCTGTCTGTGCCGGAGCACAAGCAAGTGACGTGGACGCGGCGGCACGGCGTTCCCTGGCTCGCAGAGGGCTGGCGGAGTACTTCACGCACAGTACGGGACACGGCGTGGGGTTGGAGGTCCACGAGAAACCCCGGCTGGCACGGGGCGAAAACCAGCGGCTGGCAGCTGGCTGCGTGGTGACGGTCGAACCCGGACTCTATCTGGAGGGGTTCGGGGGCATCCGCATTGAGGACACTGTCCTGGTAGACGCCCGGGGCTCCGAAAACCTCACCCCGGCGTCCAAGGACGATTGGTATATCTCTTAGGGGCGAGGCAGTGCCTTGCTCACGTGGGGACCGGCTGAATAGGTCACCCTCAGGAGAGGAACAAATGCCTGGCAGAAACCCACCTCGTGGCGGAGAGGCTTCAGGCAGCGCTTGGAACCTGAAGGACATCCGTGAGCTGATTGACGTCCTTATCGAGCGGGAAATCACCGAGTTTGAGATGGAGAAGGGTGGGGCAAGAATCCGTATCAAGCGCGGCAATAGTCACGCGGAGGACCTCGGCCCGGCGGCCTATCTGGCAAACGGGACGGCGGTGTGGTCATCCCCGCCTGCGCCGACTCATGCCGTGCCTCCTGCGGGCCCAGTAACGGCTCCGGAGGGACTGGCGGCAGCGGAAGCAGGCGAAGAGCTTCATATTATCAAGTCGCCGATTGTGGGCACGTTCTACAGTTCGCCTGCCCCGAGTGCGCCTCCGTTCGTCAAGCCCGGGGACGTGGTGCAGGTGGGGCAGCCGCTGTGCATCATCGAAGCCATGAAGTTGATGAACGAGATTGAGTCGGAAGTCGCCGGGGAGATCGTCCGTATCTACGTTGAGAGCGGACAACCGGTGGAATACGGGCAGTCCCTGTTCGCCATCAATCCCTCTCACAAGAAGCCCTGACGCTGTCGGCACTCTCGCGGCAGCGACGCGGCTTTCACCCGGGACGAGGTTTGCGGGCAGGCGAGGCGTGAGCACTGACGGCAGATAGTCTGGACGCTGATGTTCAACAAGATCTTGATCGCCAATCGTGGGGAGATTGCCCTGCGAGTGATCTGCGCCTGCAAGGAGCTGGGCATCCGCACGGTCGCGGTGTACTCCGAGGCCGACCGCTATTCGCTCCACGTGCGGTTCGCCGATGAGGCTGTGTGCATTGGGCCCCCGCGCAGTTCGGAGAGTTATCTGAATGTGGCCAGCATCATTTCGGCGGCAGAGATAACCGGCGCGGAAGCCATTCATCCCGGCTACGGCTTCTTGGCGGAAAGCGCACATTTCGCGGAGGTCTGCGAGACCTCTCAGCTCACCTTCATTGGCCCTCGCCCGGAGGCAATTCGTTTGATGGGCGATAAGAACAAAGCGCGGAAGACGATGGCGGAAGCGGGCCTGCCCGTACTGCCGGGATCTGAGGTCCTGCAGTCCGAGGCCGAAGCCCGGGAGAATGCGAAGACTGTCGGTTACCCGGTGATGATCAAAGCGGCGGCAGGAGGCGGTGGCCGGGGAATGCGCATCGTCAGGACGGAAGAGGAACTGGCGAATGCCTTTCAGACGGCACAGAATGAGGCGGCTGCGTCCTTCGGTACACCGGACGTCTATCTGGAGAAGTACATCACCGCGCCTCGACACATCGAGTTTCAAGTCCTAGGGGACCATCACGGCAAGGTGATTCATCTTGGGGAGCGCGAGTGCACGATCCAGCGCCGCCATCAGAAGCTTCTGGAAGAGTCGCCTTCTACCCAGATTGATTCTGCCACCCGGCAGCGGCTGGGTAGCCAGGTGGTCCGGGCCCTGGAGAAGATCGGCTACACTAACGCTGGCACGGTCGAGTTCCTGATGGACGAGAACCGTAACCTCCATTTCCTGGAGATGAACACGCGCATTCAGGTGGAGCATCCAGTAACCGAAATGGTGACGGGACTGGATCTGGTCAAGCTCCAGATTCAGGTGGCGGCTGGGGAGCGGCTGCCCATCGAGGGTGAGACGGTGGGTTTGCGCGGCCACGCCATCGAATGCCGCATCTGCGCGGAGAATCCCGAGACCTTCGCGCCCTCCGCCGGTAAGGTGACAGGGTTCCACGTCCCGGGGGGCACGGGCGTCCGAGTGGATACGGCTGCCTACGCAGAGTCGGTGATTCCGCCTTTCTACGATTCACTCATTGCCAAGTTGATTGTTCACGGCAAGGACCGCACCGAAGCGATTAGTCGCATGGCGCGGGCGCTGGAGATGTTCATGGTGGAGGGGATTTCCACCTCCATTTCCATCCACGAGAAGATCATGGCCGACCCGGATTTCCGCGCCGGGAAATTCGACACAGGCTTCCTGGCTCGCTTTTCGCCCAACGGGGCGGGGGCGATCTAGGGGCACACCTTCACTCCCCGTATGGGTCTTTTGATCCCGCACTTTTATGCCATCTGCGACGCCGCACAAAACGGCGGCCGAGAGGCGACCGCCGTTTGTGAGACCCTGCTCGCTGCGGGCGTCCGCCTGATCCAGTATCGCGCCAAACGTGCTTCCTCTCGAGAGATCTACGAAATCTGCTGTCAGCTTGCAGAGCAGGTTCGGCGAGCGGAAGGGATCTTCATCGTCAATGACCGGGCCGATATCGCACGCGCCGTCGAAGCGGACGGGGTGCACTTGGGTCAGGAAGACCTGCCGGTTGAACTGGCCCGTCGGGTGCTTGAGCCGGGCAAGTGGGTGGGCTACTCGACGCACGATTTGGCCCAAGTGCGCGAAGCCGACCGGTCTTCTGCCGACTACATCGCTTTCGGGCCTATCTTCCCCACCCAAAGCAAAGAGAAGCCCGACCCCCTCGTGGGCCTGGAAGGCCTTCGGCAGGCGCGCCAGGCAACGCGCAAGCCACTGGTCGCCATCGGAGGGATAACGGTGGAGAAGGTGAGCGACGTGCTCGAGGCGGGGGCCGATTCTGTGGCGGTCATTGCCGATTTGCTTAGGGCTCCGGATGTCGGCAAACGGGCGAGAGAATTCTTGCGCGCTCTGGGTAATTCGTGACATTGTTCTTTGTCGATGTCTGTTTGTCAGTGACGCCGGGCGACTGACAATGCGTTACGGATGTGTGAACGCATGGCAACCCCAACACCTACGAACACCCCTACCGGAGCCTCGGCCGTTGAGCTGGTCAAGGGCCTTCGCTTGCTGGATGCTACGACCATCGTCATGGGGTCGATGATCGGGTCGGGGATTTTCATTGTCGCCGCGGATGTGGCACGTCAGGTGCGCTCACCCGGATTGTTTATGCTTGTCTGGTTGATTAGTGGGCTGATGACCGTGGCGGCCGCGATTACCTATGGGGAATTGGCCGCCATGATGCCGAAGGCGGGCGGGCAGTACGTTTACTTGCGCGAAGCCTTCGGGCCGCTGTTCGGGTTCCTCTATGGCTGGACATTCTTCCTGGTAATCCAGACCGGCACTCACGCCGCCGTGGGAGTGGCCTTTGGAAAATTCCTGGGCGTGCTTGTCCCCTGGGTGTCTGCTGGCAACATCCTGCTGAACTTGGGCAGCGTTCACCTCTTCGGGCGGGCCATCGGCCTGACTCTCTCCTCCCAGCAACTGGTGGCGATTCTGGCTATCCTGTTCTTGAGTGTGGTCAACATCTTCGGGCTCCGGACGGGTGCATGGGTGCAGAACATTTTCACCACTCTGAAAGTCGGGGCCTTACTGGGAATGGTGGGGTTGGGCCTGTGGTGGGTGAGCCGTCCGGTGTCCGCGCCGACTCCGATCATACCCGCGGGGCAGGGGACTGAGTGGGGGCTGGCGGCGCTCACTATCGTGGCGGTGGCGCTGGTGGGCCCGCTCTTCTCTTCAGACGCCTGGAACAATGTGACCTTTACTGGTGCGGAAGTCATTAACGCCAAGCGCAATCTGCCGCTAGCGCTCTTGGTGGGAACGACAGTTGTGTGCACGCTGTATCTGGCCTGCAATTGGGTCTATCTCCGTGTGCTGCCGTTCTTCGGGTCCCCCACCGGGGTAGGGCCACTCGAGCGTGGCATCCAGTATGCCGCGGAGGACCGTGTGGCGACGGCCGCCATGCAGGTCGTCCTGGGGAATGCGGGCTCGTGGCTGATGGCGGCGGCCATCATGGTCTCAACTTTCGGGTGTCTGAACGGCATGATCCTGGCCGGGGCGCGCGTCTACTACGCGATGGCGAAAGACGGTCTGTTCTTCTCCGCCGTGGCGCGTGTCAATCCGAAGTACCACACCCCCGCGGTTTCTCTGATGGTCCAGGCATTGTGGGCCGCGCTTCTCACGCTCACCGGCACTTATAGCGAGTTGCTGGACTACGTGATTTTCGCTGTCGTGCTGTTCTATATTCTGACGATTGCAGCGGTGTTTCAACTCCGGCGGACGCGTCCCCATGCCCCACGGCCTTATCGAGCCTGGGGCTATCCAGTCCTGCCAGCGCTGTATATCGGGTTTGCGTTGTTCGTTGAGTGGGCACTGCTGACGCACAAAACGCAGCGCAGTCTTGCCGGATTGCTGATCGTGGCACTAGGAATTCCCGCGTACTACCTTTGGCACCGTCGGAGCACGCACGCTCAGGGGGTGGCGTCTCGCTGAAGGTGACGGGTGCGGCCGCCTTCTCGAGCAGGGCGGAGCGGCCAACCAACCTTTTCAAGAAGGAGAGCGAATGTCGGGGCTTTTTTCGCGAAAACCGCTTGAGACTATCTTCCAGGAAGCCCAGGAGAGGGAAGGGGGGTTGCGCCGCGCGTTGGGCCCGGTACAACTCACGGCTCTCGGGATCGGCGCCATCATTGGCGCAGGGATTTTTGTCCTGAGCGGCTTGGGCGCACACACCTACGCCGGTCCGGCGCTCATGCTCTCCTTTGTGGTTTCGGGGTTGGGCTGTGCTTTCGCCGCGCTTTGCTATGCGGAATTTGCAGCCATGATCCCGCTGGCCGGCAGTGCCTACACTTACGCCTACGCAACCCTGGGAGAGTTCCTCGCGTGGATCATCGGCTGGGACCTGGTGCTGGAGTACGGCATGGGCGCCAGCACCGTTTCTTCGGGCTGGTCAAACCATGTCGTGGTTCTGCTCCGGGATCTGGGCATCAAGCTTCCTCTGTGGCTTTCTTACGACCACTGGACGGCGGCGCGCAAGGCGGCCCAGATGGGTGTTCCGCTCGATGCCCCCACGATCTTCGGTTGGGCCTTCGGTTGGAACGTTCCGGCTACCCTAATTGTTCTTCTCATTGCCACAGTGTTGGCAATCGGGATCCGTGAGAGCGCCTCCATAAATGCTGTCATTGTGGCGATCAAGGTGAGTGTGGTTCTGTTTGTCATTGTGATGGGATTGCAGTACATCAACCGGGACAACTGGGGCCACGACTGGCGGAGTTTCGCCCCCTTTGGGGCGGGCGGGATTTGGGAGGGCGCGGCGTATATCTTCTTTGCCTACATTGGCTTCGACGCTGTCTCCACGACCGCGCAGGAGGTGAGAAATCCGCAACGCAACCTCCCCATCGGTATTCTCGTCTCGCTCGGAGTGTGCACCTTGCTTTACATCTTGGTGGCCGCCGTGCTCACCGGGATGGTGCCCTACAAGGAGATTGACATCGAGGCTCCTATTGCCGAAGCCTTCCTGCGTTATGGGTTGCACGCGGCCTCCGGTGTGATCACGGCAGGTGCCATTGCCGGCCTGACCAGCGTGATGCTGGTGATGCTACTCGGTCAGACGCGCGTTTTTTACGCCATGGCCAGTGACGGCCTTCTTCCCAAAGGCATCTTCGGATGGATCCACCCACGCTTTCGCACGCCCTTTCGGATCACCCTGATCACGGGTGGGCTCGTTTCCGTGGTGGGTGGGTTTCTACCCATCGAAGACCTTGCCAAGCTGGTGAATATCGGCACCCTCCTGGCCTTTGTGATCGTCTGTGTGGCCGTTATGGTTCTGCGTGTCAAGCGGCCGGAAATCCACCGGCCCTTCCGCGTTCCCTTGATGCCGTTTGTGCCGCTGCTGGGCATCGGCTTCAACGGGTATATGATGATTAAGCTTGGCTGGGTCAACTGGATGCGGCTGCTGGTGTGGCTGGCGATCGGCCTCGTCATTTACTTCAGTTATGGCGTGCGGCACAGCCACCTCCGGAAGGCCGATATCCGAGCCTCGGCTGGCAAGTCACACGGGACAACGTGATCATCGAAGCACTGCGCCTCGAATTCCGCACTCACCGGATGACGCGCTTCGCCGTCTGGGTCGTGGCCTACGGAATAGCCCTGTGGCTAGTGGAACGCCTTAGCGGTGCCGTCCCCGGGCTGTTGTGGCTCCTCTTCTGGATTGCCTTCCTCGCCTTGATTATCTACTACGTGGTTCGCGGGATCGGGTACGTCCGACACCGCCTGCTTTGGCGCCTCCGCCGGCGGCTCATTGTCGCTTACATCTTCATTGCGGTGGTCCCCATACTCCTCATTGTGCTCCTCGTCGGACTGGGTGCCTTCATCGTCAATGGCCAATTTGCAGCTTTTCTGGTGGCCTCACGGCTCCGCGAGAACTTCGCGGAACTGAAGCAAGTTAACCGTGCGGTGATCCACGAAGCGCGCCTGACGGAAAGAATGTCCCCCGAAGCTATGCTCGAGCGGGTCCGCAAATTCTACGTTTCCGAACTGCAAGAGCACCGAGCGAATTACCCCGGCCTGGAGATCACCGTCCGCCTCGGCCCGCAGACGCGCGCGTTTTTCCTCACTGGCAAGCCGATTGTGAAACCCATGTCTGTGCCAACCTGGCTCACGCGCGAGGAGTTTGCGGGCATCGTTATCGATGAGGGGGAGATTGCGGTCCGGTCGGTGGAGCGCGACCTGACACCTTCGGGCGAACTGACGATTATTCTCTCCCAGCCCTTGACGCCTGAACTCCTGGACCTGGTCGGCGCGGGGGTTGGACCTGTGGGCGTGGTCACGACGCGACAGGAGCGGAGTGAAGCCGACAGGGAGCAGACCGGCCTGCATGTGAAGACACCCCAGGGGGCCTACGTCCAGGCCGGCTCGGTCCGGTCAAAGTCGGTTCAGGTTCCCGAACCTCTCAATCGCTTCGACTTCATAGTGTTTGGCGCCTCCACGCTCGAGCCCGTCTTCTGGGGTGGGGAAAAGGAACAGAAGCTGGACCAACCGGTCTTTGTTTACGTGACTTCCCGGATTGTGACCTTGAACCACCAACTCCTTGCCACACTGGGAGAGTATTCCCAGATCTACGTTCTCGCGTTCGAGGGTGTGGCCATCGTATTCCTGGTCATCGAGGGATTCGCGCTCATTGTCGGGATTCGGTTGACGCGGACGATGACCCAGACGGTCGACAAGCTGTATGACGCCACCGAGAAGGTGAAGGAGGGCGACTTTTCCTACCGCATCAAGGTACGCGCCCGCGACCAGTTGAGTGCCCTGGGAGAGGCATTCGACGGCATGACGGCCTCGGTGGAGCGCCTGCTTCTTGAGTCGCACGAGAAGACACGGCTGGAGAGTGAACTCGAGATCGCCCGGGAAGTCCAAAGGCAGTTGTTCCCTGGTGCGGCGCCCACGGTCAAGGGTCTGGAGCTTTACGGGGTCTGCAAGCCCGCCCGGGTGGTGAGCGGGGACTATTACGACTTCTTGCGGCTGGGGGACGACCGGGTCGCGGTGGTGCTGGGCGACATCTCTGGTAAGGGAATCTCCGCGGCCCTCCTAATGGCTGCTATCCAGTCGTCCTTGCGCGCCCAACTCCAAGACGGGTGCTCCGGGCGGGGTGTAGCCGGAGCTCGGGCGCTTTCCACCGCAGAAATCGTCGAGCGGCTCAACCGCCAGCTCTACGAAAGCACTTCGACGGAGAAATACGCGACTTTCTTCTGTGCAGAGTACGACAGCGCCACGCGGCGGTTGACGTATACGAATGCCGGTCATCTCCCCCCCGTGGTGTTCCGCCCGGGCCGAATCGAACGCCTTGACAAGGGCGGAACGGTGGTCGGATTGTTTTCACCCATGACGTACGACCAGGCTGTGATTCAACTTGAACCGGGCGATGTGCTCTTGGCGTTTACCGATGGCCTCACCGAGCCGGAGAACATCTACGGGGAGGAGTTTGGCGAGGAGCGCCTCCTGGAGGTTGCCCAGCGTGCTCTCGGTTGCCCCTTGGAGATGCTGGCGGAAGAAATCTATCGTGACGTGAGCGATTGGACGGGCAGCCCGGAACTCCAGGATGATATGACTATGGTCGTGGCCAAAGCCATCGCTTGAGACTGCCGGACCGAGGCGAGTCGGACAGGCTGGAGTTAAACCTTGTGTTGTGAAGGAGTTAAGGCGTGTCGCTGAAGAATCGGGTGGCCCTCGTGACGGGGGCTTCGCGGGGAATCGGCAAGGAAATCGCGCTCACACTGGGCCGTGCGGGCGCGCGGGTGGCGGTTAGTTACCGTACCAACAAACTGGGCGCGCAGAAAGTGGTCAACGCCCTGCGAGCGCTCGGCACGGAAGGCTGGGCGGTCGAGACCGATGTCACCGACCCGGTTCGCGCCAAGGAGTTGATGGACAGCTTGGTGCGCCACTTTGGCCGGCTCGACGTTCTGGTGAACAACGTCGGCGACTTCGAGTGGAAGCCGGTTATGGAATCGACCCTCGAAGAATGGCACGCCGTCATCGCTTCCAACCTCTTCAGCGTTTTCTACACCTCGAAGTATGCCTTGCCCACGATGCGTCGGCAGCGTTGGGGGCGGATCATCAACCTGGGGGCGGTGGGTGCCGAGAGGGCTTTCGGCCAAGCGAAGATCTCCGCTTACTCCGCTGCCAAAGCCGGCATGGTAGCCTTCAGCCGCTCCCTGGCCCTTGAAGAGGCCCGACACGGCATCACGGTCAACGTGGTGAATCCCTCGGTCATCGACGACAAGGAACTCTCTCTGGAAGAAGCTCAGCGGATGACGGATGCGAGGTTCCCGGTCGGCCGGCCTGCCACGGCCCAGGATGTGGCCGAGGCTGTGAAGTTTTTTGCTTCGGAGGAAGCCGCCTTCGTGACCGGGCAGGTCCTGAATGTCAGTGGCGGATGGATGCTGTGAGTACCAATCCACTCCCAAAACAGCCCTCGAAGGGTGGCGTATCCGCTGTGGCGTCATGGCTACCCCGGTCTCGCTCCAGGCCCGGGACCTTCAGCCGTCCCTTAGTAGTCCTGGCCTTTGTTGTCGGACTACTCTTGGCGGGCACGGTGGGTTTTCATGCCATCGAGGGTTGGCCTTGGTTCCAGGCGCTTTACGGCACGTTAATGACGGTCTCGACGATTGGGGCCGAACCCGTGAATCAACTCTCACACGCGGGCCGCGTCTTCAACGTGGTTCTGATTTTCCTGGGTATTGGCGTCGTAGGCTTCGCCATGGCTACTTTGACCCACGCGGTGATAGAATCCGAACTGGGGACGTTCTTCGGCCGGCGGCGCATGGAAAAAGAGATCTCCAAACTGAAGGGCCACATCATTATCTGCGGGGTGGGCCGTGTGGGCCGGCGTGTGGCCACGGAGGTTGCCGCGCGCAACATTCCGCTAGTGATCATTGAGGATGACCCCGCCAAGGCCCAATGGGCCATGGAGCAGAACTTCCCCGTCATCGTGGGTGACGCCACCAGCGAGGCAGTCCTGCGGCAGGCGCGGATTGACGATGCCCGCGGCTTGGCGAGTGCCGTAACCTCCGACGCGCAAAACGTTTACATCGTTCTGACGGCGCACGGCATGGCTCCCAATCTTCCTATTGTGGCCCGCGCCAGCGAGGAAGCCGCAGAATCGAAGTTGCTGAAAGCTGGAGCGACCACGGTGTTGTCTCCTTATACCTACGCCGGGCTGCGCATGGCGCGGATGTTGACGCGCCCGGGCGTGCAGCGGTTTCTCGATATTGCGCTCTCTTCGCTCAGTGACGGGGACCTCGATCTCCAGATCGAGGAAGTGCGCGTGGCCGAGCATTCCAAGCTGGCCGGCTCGAGCGTGAGCGACGCGGACATGCGGCACCGCCTCGGAGTCATTGTTCTGGCCATCCGGCGCCAGGACGGACATTTGGATTTCAACCCCGGTCCCCACCAGATCATCTCTGCCGGCGATTTCCTCATTGCCATGGGCGATTCGCGGAAGCTGAAAGACCTGGAAACGCTAGCGGGGATTTAGCCAATGAAGATCCTTACCGCCGCCCAGATGCAGCGTATTGACCGGTTGACCACCGATCGGTACGGCGTGCCCAGTCTTACCTTGATGGAGGGTGCCGGGCGCGGGTTTGTTGAGTTTCTAACCGACCGTTTCTCGCCGCTAGCGGAACACAGGATTGTCATCTTGTGCGGACGGGGCAACAACGGCGGCGACGGCATGGTAGTGGCGCGGCTACTGCGTGAGCAGGGACTCAAGCCGCGTGTCCTGCTGCTGACCGACCCGAACAGCTTGAAGGGCGACAGTGCGGTGAACTGGCAACGTCTGGCGGCATCGGGGGCGCCGGAAGTGGTCAAAGACTCCGCTGTCTGGGACCCCCTGAGACCCAGCCTTCAGGACGCCACCTTGGTGGTCGACGCTCTCTTTGGTACCGGACTTTCAAAGCCTATCGAGGGGTTTCTCGCAGAAGTCATCCGCGACATCAACAACGCTTTTCCCCGAGCGCGCGTCGTGGCGGTGGACTTGCCTTCAGGGGTTTCTGCGGACACCGGGGAGTTGGTCGGCGAATGCGTTCGCGCGGACGCTTCCGTCACGTTCACCGCGCCGAAGGTAGCACACGTTTTCCCGCCAGCCTGCGAGCGTGTGGGGGAATGGGTCGTCAAAGCGATCGGGACGCCCGCCGAGACCCTCGAGAACGATCCCGAACTACAGTTGAACCTGACTTGCCGGGAAGACCTGACTTGGCTGGCGCATCCCCGGCGAGCGGAAGCTCACAAAGGCGACTTTGGCCACGTCCTGATTCTAGCGGGGTCGATTGGGAAGACGGGTGCGGCCGCCATGGCTGCCAAGGCTGCATTGAGGGCGGGCGCGGGCTTAGTTACCGTAGCGACGGCGAAGAGCGCACTGCCGATCATCGCGTCGCTGGGCATGGAGTTTATGACGGAGCCGCTGCCGGAAACAGAGGCCGGGACGATTTCACTTTGTGCGCTCGATTACGGACGCCTGGACCAGTTGGTGGAAGGCAAGTCAGTCTTGGCTGTAGGGCCGGGGATCGGCGCGGTTCCAGAGACGGCTGAGTTGGTGCGGGCCGTGGTCAATCGGTATGAAGCTCCGGCAGTGCTGGATGCCGATGGCCTGAACGCCTTTGCCGGCTGCATGGGCGCCTTGGGTGCCGCGAATCGCGTCCGGGTCCTGACGCCGCATCCCGGCGAAATGGCCCGCCTGACGGGGCAGAAGACTGCGGAGATTCTGGCGCACCGGGTGGATGTGGCGAGGGAGTTCGCGCGCAAGCACGAAGTCATCCTGGTCTTGAAAGGCTATCGCACACTGACCGCTGCGCCGGATGGGCAGGTCTGGGTGAATCCCACCGGCAACCCCGGCATGGCTTCGGGAGGGACTGGTGACGTCCTGACGGGCTTGATTGCCGGCCTTCTGGCGCAGTACCCAGCGCGGCCTGAGACCGACGTTGTAACCGCCGCGGTGTACTTGCATGGCTTGGCGGGCGATATCGCGGCTCGCGAGCTGGGAGAAATCTCGCTGATTGCCGGCGACCTCCTCGATGCATTGCCGCGGGCGTTCCGGACGTTGGCGGAGCGAGGGCGGGGTTGAGCGCGGGGCAGGGAACTTCCTTGGAGGCAAGAAAGACACTTGAGGTCGTCACGCACTCGCCCGAGGAGACGCTAGCCTTGGGGCGCGCCCTGGCCAGAGAACTCCAACCGCCCTGCCTGGTGCTGCTTGAAGGCGAACTGGGAAGCGGCAAGACAACCTTAACCAAAGGTATTGTGGCCGGTCTGGGTGCGGCGCGCGAAGACGAGGTGACCAGCCCTTCCTTCACCCTGGTGCATGAATACGGCTGCGCGCCCAAGGTTTATCACGTCGACCTTTATCGGGTTGAGGGTGCCCGCGACCTGGAGACGCTAGGGTTGGATGACCTCTGGAATCAGCAGACCACGGTTATCGTTGAATGGGGCGAAAAGCTCGGAGCTAGTCCCCTGGCCCCTCGGGTGAGAATTCAACTGGAGTATCTCGCGGGCGAGAATCGGCGAATCACGGTGGAACGCGACCTCCAATAGGGCTCACAACCTCCACGATAGTCTGAGTTGACAGCCATCAGTCAGCAGTCGAAAATCCAGCACCAGCCAGACCTCTCATATTCCACATTCAACATTTCGGGGGTTGCAGACAGCTAGCGAGTGACGAGGCTGGGACAGACTCAGCTTAATGCGTGACACGGGCCGTGGCAATCTGCTCGAGCCGTTCCAGTACCTCGGCGATGCGGATTTCCGGGGTGGAGGCGCCGGCGGTAATGCCGATCCGCTCGACGTCTTCCAGGTCCCCTTCGTCGATTTCCTCGGCTACTTCGATCAGCCGAGTCTCCACGCCCTCTTGCCGGCAGGTGTCCACGAGCTTGTTGGTGTTGGCGCTGTTGCGCCCGCCGATGACGTACATCAATTGCACTCGGCGCGCGATGCTGGCCGTGGTGGTCTGGCGGTCCGAAGTGTAGTCACAAATCGTGTTGTAGACGCGGAGTTCGGTGGTTCGTCCTACCAGCGTCGCGATGATCTTCTGCACTTTCTCGATCGGATAGGTAGTCTGGATGATCACGCCCAGCTTGGGGAAGTGGGGGAGGGCATCGGCCTCGTCCGGGTCATTGATGACAGTCACCCGCTCTCCGGCACAGCCTAGCAGACCCTTGATCTCGGGATGGTTTCTGTCACCCACAATAAGGATGTGATAGTTCTCTTTATGGAGCAGTTCCGCGTACTGATGGGACTTCTTCACGTAGGGGCAGGTCGCGTCGACGAGGCTCCTGCTTTTCTGGCGGAGCTGCTGCTCGACCTCGGGCGCGACACCGTGCGTGCGGATAATGACCACGGCGTCATGGAGATCGGCGTCCGCGGATGCCACCTCCACGCCTTGTTTCTTCAGCTCTTCGATCACCTGCGGATTGTGGATCAGGGGACCGATGGTGACCACGCGGCCCCGGCTGGAGCGTGCGACCTCTTCGGTCATCTTCATGGCGCGCTCCACGCCGAAGCAGAAACCTGCCCCCTCGTCCACGATGATTTCCATGCTGCAAATCCTTCTTCCGCCGATGCCCTTGTTCAGCCCCTGACTTCATTCAGTATAGACGCGATTCGGGGCCGGGTCAACGACGACCGGGCAAGGCGCGGCGCGCGGGCGGCCCAAGGGACTTTGTAGTACATGGGCCCGTTTGGTGCTAAAGTTGCCCTGCGCAGACTTGCTGCGATGCGTCCTAATAGTTCGAATTGTGCCAGGAGGTGTTCATGCCCAAGAGAGCAGATAGGAAAGACGGGAAGTCTGTGGATAAGGACAACGGTGTTGACCGCAGGCAGTTCCTGACCGCCGCCACTGGCCTTGCCTCCGCGGCTTGGCTGGCCAAGGGCGGCGAAGCCGCCGCAACACCCACACCGGTCAACTGGCCTCCGACCGCAGGCCCGCTGGCCGTCGACGGCGGCACGCCGGTGCGGGCCACGATGCTCGAGGCGAAGCTTTCCGGCCCTCAGTACTACGACGACGAGGAACGCCGCGAACTGGTGGATGTGCTCGAAAACCGCAGCCCCTTCCGCTGGTGGGGCCTGGATGCCAAGGGTCACCCGCCCGACAAGTGCATCAAGTTCGAGAAGGAGTTCGCTGAGCACCAGCACACGAAGTACTGCGTGGCGGTCACCTCGGGAACCACCGCGTTGATGACGGCCCTGGCAGCGCTCGAAGTGGGGCCGGGCGACGAGGTCATCCTGCCGGCGTGGACCTGGTACGCTTGCTACGATGCCATCATCTCGGCGGGCGCGCTGCCGGTCTTTGCCGAGGTGGATGAGTCCATGAACATCGACCCCAACGACATCGAACGCCACATCACCCTGCAAACCAAAGTCATCATGGCCGTGCACATCCTGGGCGCGCCGGCGGACATGGACCCCATTCTCGCCCTGGCCAGGAAGCACAACCTGAAGGTTCTGGAGGATTGTGCGCAAAGCGTGGGCGTGAGCTACAAGGGCCGGCCCGTGGGCTCGATGGGCAATTGCGGGATTTACAGTTTCCAGGTTAACAAGACCATCTCGCCCGGCGAAGGTGGCGCCGTCGTGACGAGCGACCCCTACGTGTTCGAGCGCGCCACCCGCTTCCATGATTGCGGTTTTCTGCGCGACGGCCATGCCCGGGTGCTGGGTCAGCCGGGGCGCGTGCACGAATTTTCTAGTTGCCAGTACCGCATGAGCGAGTTTACCGGCGCCGTCCTGTGCGCCCAGTTGCGCAAGCTCGACCGCATCGTGGGCGATTTCCGCGACAAGACCACGCGCATCACGGCCGGCATCAAGGATCTGCCGGGCATCCAGTTCCGCAAGCGGAACGACCCCGAAGGCGGCCTGGGCAACTGGGTTTTTATCAATACGAGCGGCAAGGAGCAGCGCAACCGCTTCCTTAAGGCAATGCGGGCCGAGAACATCAGCGCCGAGCCGATGGGTGGATCGGCGATTCTTCCCACCGCCAAGCATATCGAGAAGAAGGAGACGCTCCAGCCCGGCTGGCCGTCGTTCACGGTGGGACGAGGCAAGACCATCCAGTACGGCGTCTCGGCGTGCCCGAAGACGATCGATATCTGGAACCGCTACGTCGGCATCCCCATGGACCCGAAATTTAGCGACCAGGACGTCGCCGACATAATTGCTGCGGTTCACAAGGTCTACCCGGCGGTCATGAAAGCCTAGCAAAGCGCGGTGGGAGGTGAGATGAAACACTCGACCCTCTTGGTGTTGGTGTCTGCGTTCCTTATGACGGTGGTGTCGGTGCGGGCGGAGGGGACCAAGCACCGCCTCCCGCCCACTCCTCGGACGGTGACCTGGGGCTATTTTGATGCGCGAACCCCGCCTGCGCTCCGCATCCGCTCCGGCGACACAGTCGAAATCGAGACGCTGCCCGGCGGAGGAGTGGCGGAACTGGAAGCGGCGGGCTTGCCTCGGGACAAGATGCAGCCGGCGCTGCTCGAAGTGGAACGCGAGGTGAAAGACCGCGGTGAGGTGCCGCACATCCTCACCGGACCCATCTGGATCGAGGGTGCCGAACCGGGCGATGTCCTGGAAGTGAAGATCATTTCCGTCGAATTGGTCGTCCCCTATGCTTGGAACACGTTTGCGCCCGGCAAGGGCTTTCTGCCGGACGAGTTCCCGTATGCATACTCGAAACTCGTACCCCTTGACTTGGCGCGGAACGTGGCGAAGTTCTCTGAGGGGATCGAACTCCCGCTCAAACCATTCTTCGGTGTGATGGGCGTGGCGCCGCCCGCCGCTACGGGACGCATCAGCAGCGGCCCGCCCTGGATTCACGCAGGCAATATGGACAACAAGGAGCTGGTGGCGGGCACCACGCTCTATCTGCCTGTCCACGTGAAGGGAGCACTGTTTTCGGCAGGCGACGGGCACGCAGCGCAGGGTGATGGCGAGGTCTGCGTCACGGCGCTGGAGACTTCCCTCAAGGGGGTTTTTCAGCTTTCCGTTCGCAAGGATATGAAGCTGCGCTGGCCACGCGCCGAAAGCCCCACGCATTATATGACCATGGGGTTCCACGAAAACCTGGAGGAAGCAACGAAGATCGCGCTCCGGGAGATGCTGGACTTCCTGGTGAGCGAGAAGCATCTCAGCCGGTCAGAAGCCTATATCCTGGCTAGCGACGCTGCGGACCTGCACATTACGCAGCTCGTGGACGGCAAGAAAGGCGTGCACGTGCTGCTGCCAAAGGCGATTTTCGTCAAGTAGCGCCCGCCTGATAAACCGGGGCATCTGAAGTACTGGGCTAAAGCCCGGTGTGGCGGATCATACCGTCTTGTCGGGTGAATCGCAGACAGGTTCCAGGGGACAGTCGGCACAGAGGGGCTTGCGCGCTGCGCAAATCTTCCTGCCAAACCAGATCATCTGGTGCCCGAACGTAATCCAGCGGTCCTGGGGCACGAGCTTCATCAAATCCTGCTCAACTTTTTCCGGCGTGTTTTGCTGGGAAAGCTTCAGGCGTCGGGCGATACGGAAAACGTGCGTATCGACGACCACGCCTGTGGGCATTCCGTAGGCTGTGCCCAGGACGACGTTCGCCGTCTTGCGGGCCACGCCCGGAAGCGTGAGCATCTCCTCCATGGACTTCGGCACCTGGCCACCAAACTCCTGCACTACCTTCTTGGATGCACCGATAATGGCCTTTGCCTTGTTCCGGAAGAAGCCCGTGGAACGGATTTCGTGTTCCAGCACTTCTTGGCGAAGGGCGGCGAAGTCCGGTGCGGTTGGGAACTTGCGAAAAAGTTCCGGTGTGACCTTGTTAACCCGCTCATCAGTGCACTGCGCCGAAAGGATCGTGGCGACTAGAAGCTGAAAAGCGTCGTGGTGGCGGAGGGCGCATTGTGCCTGGGGGAAAAGCTGGTCAAGCGCGGCGAAGACCTGCTTCAGACGTTCTGGCGCTGTGTAGTCTACGCGAGGCTTTGCGGCACGTGCTGGCTTGGGGGCTCTGGTTTTCTCGGGCATAGGCGCCTCGTGTCGGTGTTCAGAAGATCAAGCGGCGACTGCATGATACAAGCGTTGGAGTCGCTCAAGAAGGGTGCTCACCTAACCCTCGACTGGATTCTGGAGCCAATCTAGGAGCTTCCGGAACGCCTCGCCGCGGTGTGAAACGGCGAACTTCTCTTCCGGGGTTAGTTCGGCAAACGTCTTGCCGAGCGGGGGATACAAGAAATAGGGGTCGTAGCCGAAGCCGCCCGAGCCGCGGGCAGTGTCGATGATGATGCCGTCGACGCGCCCCTCCACAACGGTGCGGATTTGCCCACCTTCGGCAAGGACGATAACACAGACGTAATGCGCCGCACGGCTTGTGGGGGCACGGCCCGCCGTACCCTTGTCGGCTTCCAACAAGCGCAATTCCGCGAGCAGCTTCTGGTTGTTGGCCCTGTCATCCGCCGCTGGCCCTGCCCACCGGGCTGAGTGGATCCCAGGGGCGCCTCCCAACGCGTCCACGCAGATACCGGAATCGTCAGCAAAGACGGGGCCATCGACGGACGCGCTGTAGTGGAGCGCTTTCTGGCGAGCGTTCGCTTCGAACGTCGCGCCATCTTCGATGCAGGGCGGAAGCGTATCTATACCCGGGACGGGTTCCAGCGCGATCCCCCGGGCGGCCGCTGCCGTGCGGAACTCGCGAAGTTTGCCGAGATTGGCGGAAGCAAGAAAGAGAGTCGGTAACGAGTGACGAGTGACGAGTGACAAGTGACTGCTTCCTGGCCTCAACCTTTGGCCCCTATTTCACGGGTGGTTTGAGTTTCAAGATGGACTGCTGCAAGGCGCAAAGCTTCTGGATGGCGGGCCGGGCAACCTCGACGAGTTCATTCATCTCTTCCACGCTGAACGGGCGACCTTCGGCGGTGGCCTGGACTTCGACGAGCTGCCCCGCGCCGGTCATGACGACGTTCATGTCCACTTCTGCGCTGGAGTCTTCGGCGTAGTCGAGGTCCAGCAGGATTTCGCCGCCCACAATCCCCACGCTGATGGCGGCGACGTAGTCCTTCAGCGGCACGCTTCTCAGGGATTTGTTCTCGGCCAGTTTCTGAAAGGCCAAGCCTAGAGCCACCAGCGCGCCGCTGATGGAGGCGGTGCGCGTGCCACCGTCGGCCCGGATGACGTCGCAGTCAATCCATACCGTCCGCTCGCCCAGGCTTTCCTGGTTGGTCACCGCGCGCAGGCAGCGGCCGATGAGGCGTTGAATCTCCATGGTGCGGCCACCCTGCCGGCCGCGGGTGACCTCGCGCGGGGTGCGCGTCTCCGTAGCGCGGGGGATCATGGCGTATTCACCCGTGATCCAGCCTTTGCCCATGCCTTTCATGAACGGCGGCACGCCGTCTTCCACCGAAGCGGTACAGATCACCTGGGTCTCCCCCAACCGGATGAGCGCGGAACCCTCGGCGCTGGAAATGCAGTGGGGAATGATCTCCACGGGCCGCAACTCGGTGGCGGAGCGCTGCCCCGCACGGAGCAGTTTCCCGCCGGAATAAAGCAGGCCGCTTAAGGGCCTTGGTGTGCTGGACATAAGACCTCGATGCCTCAGGGGGTGGCTGACACCCGGGCCGCATCCGGGACATAAGAATCGCTCAGGTCCGCGTGCCCGTCCAACGTGTCAGCCTCCTGGCCCTGCACCAGGATTCTGACCTTCTTGACCGCAGGAATGTTGGCGGCCAGGGAATTCACGATGGAGTAGACCACGAGGGACTCGCTCGCAATCCCGGGATTGAAGTCAGCCAACGTCTGATTCGACAAATCCAGGAAAGCCGTGCCATCGGAAGCCAGGAAAACCGCGCGAATCTCGGTCGCGGCTGGCAGCGGACGATTGTACCCCTGGCGCGAGCCCTCCATCAGGGCCAACAGCACCTGGCGGATGCGATCGGTCTCGGCTTCCGCCCACGCCACCGGGCGCTTCTCCTCCCGTAGCACGCCCTCCCCGAAGGAAGGGAAGTAGAGCGTGGCGGTCTGCTGAGGGCCGGCGGCCGACTGCAAAGCCGCCTCGCTCAGTTGTGTGCGGGCCACCTGCTCTCCGTGCTCGCTCGGAGGCTGGAAAAAGACGCGCCGCGCCAGGACGCGCAGGTAAAACGCGCTCCCTGCCAGGACAGCCAGCAGAACCAGCATCAGGATTTTCGCCCGGCGTGACATGGCTTAGGACGCCCCTCCGCGCCAGACTTCGAGCCCGGCGGCGACGGCATTAGCAACCTGTTGCTGAAAGTTGGGGTCAGTCAGCGCGCCGGACTCCAGGTCTGGCGTCAAGCTCCCTATCTCGATCGCCACGGCGGGCGCATCAATGCTCCGCAGGGCGCGCACCGGCGCTTCGGCAGGCTTGTCGGCGGTCACCTCGGGAATCTGGGCGAACTTTAGCTGGAGCGCCTGGGCGAGTTGACGGCTCTGGTCGAGGTGAACCCGGTAAAGCTTCGTCCAGGGAATCAAAGGCTGCCGAGGCTCGTCACTCGCGGCCGCAGCCGGCGGTGACGGAGCCTGATAGCTGTAAACCGCAACGCGTCGGGTCGTGATGCCGAGCTGGCCGGCGTGGAAGGAGAGGAAGGCACGAGGGCGATGGAGGTTGGCCGTGGTCTCCCGCTGCTCGAAAGCGAGGTTGAGGTCGCCGACGCGCGTCAGAACCACGTGGTATTTCCCGGTGGCGATCAGCGCGGCACGCACGCGAGCCACGAACTGTGCTACCAGGTCCTTTTCCAGGACACCATCGCGCCCGTGCGCCCCCAAGTCGGACCCTCCATGTGCTGCATCAAGCACCACCACGGGGAGAGGAGGTCCGGCTTGAACCTCTGCGACAGCCGGGCCGGGCGGTGCCGTGGGCAGCGTGCCCGCGGTGACGGGCTGCTCGCCAGCGGGAGGCTGCGGCGCTGCCGGAGGCGGCTTCAGAACATCCGCCAGCAGGATTCTCCCTCCCTCCGCCAGCGTCGGATAGAAGTTCAACCCGCCTGCGGCGGGCGTGAGGATCAGCTTGGGTAAGCCGTCCTGGTCGTCAAAGCGGATCTCACTGATGTAAGGGTTCTGAAAACGAAAGGTCTGTTCCAGCGGCTCCACCGGCCGGTTGCCGAGGAACAGATACCATTTGCCGTTGCTCGCTGCGGTGTGGATGGTCACCTTGTCGGTAAACTGCACGGTCACTCGTGCCCCGCTCGCGTTCTGGTCCAGGCGCACGGTGAAGGAAATCGGCTTGACGTCGCCGATGAAGACACGATTCGTCCCCACCTGGTACTCGACCGTTTCCTTGGTCAGATGGGGAAGCACGGCAGTGAGAAAATCCACCGGTACCAGCCATTGACCCTTCGGCCTCCGAACCGGCTGGGTGAGCGTCAGCCGTGTTTTGTTCACTCGCACGGTCCTGTCGTCCGACCGCAATTCGATCTGGGCGTCGCCGAACCAGACCTTCAAGGAATCCCGCTTCTCCTGCAAGGCGCCGACCTTCCCCACGACATTCAAGACGGGAATCAGAGGCAAGTACTTGCTCTGGTCAATGATTTCGAGGGCGATGACGGAGCGCGTTGCAGGCAGGTAAAAGACGAAGTTGTCGCTCCGGAGCGCGCGGGACGGCCAGAAGAGCAGAACCACTCCCAGGACGAAAGCCGGGATCAGAACCCGGCTGGGCCGGGCCAAGCGCCGGAAGGGTTGCGCCAGGAAACTCACATTCTTGCCGTTTCTGCGCCGCGCATCGGGCGCTTGCCGAAGGTTCAATCGCTTCCGGTTCTCATTCTATAGTAGGGAGATTCAAGCGCGCAACGACGAACGGCAGGAAGCGAAGCGAGTCCTCAGTGGCGGGAGTTCTTGCGGGCCGCCTTGGCCGCATACATGTGCTGATCGGCCGCAATGAGCGCCTGGTCGAGAGTCTGCTCGGCAGACCACTGGGCGAGGCCGATACTAAGGGTCAGGTTAAAGCCCTCCAAGTGTCCCGCGCGATTCCAGTCGTCCACGGATTTCTCGACGCGAGCGGCGGCGATCTGGGCGCCCTCTAGAGGCGCATCCGCCAGGATGACCAGGAACTCATCACCCCCGTAACGAACCACGGCATCTGAGCCGCGTACAGCCCCCTGCAGCAGGGCCGCGATTTCCGCCAGCACGAAGTCCCCCGTCAGATGACCGAAACGCGTGTTGATGTCCTTGAAGTTGTCGGCATCCACCACCATGAACGTGAGCGGCTTCCCCAGACGCCGGGCCCGCGCCATGAACCGGGCCGCCATATCATCCAGAGCCCTGCGGTTATAAACCTCGGTGAGCGGGTCGGTGAAGGACTGCAAGCGAATCAGTTCGTTCTGGATGGAGGTGGAAATGATCGTCTCCCGCATGCGGCGCAACTCGATGCGGCGGGTGATCATGTAGGTGTTGAACAGGATCAGTAAGGCGGCGAGGCCCACAAAAGCCTCGCGCGAGACCACCAACTCCAGGTGCAGGTTGCCCCGGTGCAGGATAGCCGCGGGGAAAAGCAGCGCCAGGAAAGCCGTGCCCACCAGAATTCCGGTGCCCGCGACGATCATCCAGAGCTGCCAGTCGCGCTTTTCCAGAACTGCGAGCTGCTGGCTGACTCGCGCGATTACGCTTTCCGATTGTCCCGTACCGCCCATAAGCCCCGATGTGATGTTTGGCTTGCCCCTTGCCGACTGCGCAAAGCCACGGCAAGAGGCGCCTTAATTTATATATCGGTTCTCTTGAGTTGGCAACGAAAGAAAAGCTGACAGAGTGTCACAGGGAAATATTATCGTGTTGTGTATGCCGACACCCCCAGTAGACTTGCGGAAAGAACGCCTTTCGTAGGAGCCACCCACGTTCTTCTACCTAGACTACTATTGCCTAGCTATATATGAGTATTGCGACTCGCGTTCTTTCCCGGCGAATCTACGCTGGTTCATTGATTGCGTGGGCTCGAACCGCCTGAGGCGAATCGAGGAGTAGGTCCAGTCGCCCAGCCAAACGGGCTCGCTCGGGACAAAGTTCGCACCGAGCTCGAACTTTGGAGGCGGGGGGAGTCGAACCCCCATGCCACATTGACAGGCTGTAACTTATTGATTCTGCATATCGCCACAAAGGCTGAAAACGCCAGAAACGCCAAACTGGGGTACACAGCGGGTACACGGGGCTTCAATCTTGTAGAGTGCCGCGATCTCATAGACCGTCTCATCGGCTTGTGCAGTAACTGCACAAGTACCGCTTCAGCTCTGCGCCGAGTTCGCGCCTCCATGAGTCATTCCTGCGACCAGATGAGTAGCAGTTCGCGGCAGTGATCAGGGAGGCCGTGTAAAACCGGGGGTGAAAGACGTTTGGAGACTGGGCAACTTGCTCCGCTGCCGTAAGGGAACGCGCGACGACTTCCCGCGGCTCATCCCGAACATCCATTGCAGAGTTTCGGAAATCGGCTGGCTGCGGCCGAGCATGACTGTGGGCGAGGCACTCCTTCGAAGTGGGACAGGGGTTTACGAACAGCGCCGCCTGGGAAGTCGTAATGTCGGCTTTGCCGAAACTGGGGGCGACTGAGGATTGGATGGCCGCCAGTCTCCTTGGAGGGGCGATATCCGGCGCAGTGGCGCCCCGCTGCTCAGAAATGGAAAGATTTCTTCCGAGTGCGCCGTCACTCGGGCGGAGCCAGTGTTCGGCTTCTGCGGGGCCCTAGCCGTATGTCCGTCAGCTAACGGGTTAGGCGTCCGGTGTCGTTGGGTTGGGCCGTTGCTGGGGCAGTGGCCAGATTTCGGCGGTTGAGACGTGGTCTATGCTGCGGGGATATGGGCTCTCTGGCGAGAGTCCAGGCTTGGCGTCATGAACAACTCCTCCCGTGACAGTTGTTCACCCGTCAGCTGACGGGGGACTCTTCCTTGGCCGCCCGGCTCCGAGGCTGTACGCCCGGAGGGTACCCGTATCCGGCGAGACACGGAGGATTAGGTGAGGCCAGCGGTCGGCCTAAGAAGGATGGAGGCAACATGCACGATAGATCATAAGTGGCCTTATAATGAGAACTTATCGAAACCGCAATCGTGGGGGTGCCGGGTTTTAGGCCGGCCGCGCTGGCCCGTGTGGGCCGAACGTCGTTCGGCCCTACACTACTCTTCGGCTCAAGCGAGCTCAATGGCAGCTTCCCGTTGAGAAGTGGTGGCCTGTGGATTCGGAGCGCACTTGAGAGACACCGTCAGTTGTATTCCCGACGGATGCCGATTCTCAATGGTAACCGACCCTCCGAATAGCGAGAGAATACGGTAGGCCACGGGCGCGTCGAGCCCGAGGTCACCGCCCGGCGTAATGGCTTCGCCGATTGAGAAAAGGTCGAAGAACTTGGGGATGGCTGGAGCTGGTATGGTGCGTCCACGGCTCTCGATCACGGCATGGATGCCGTCGGGTGCGGATTGGCATGCCAGCCGAACGGTTTCACCCGCATCGGAGAACTTCACCGCCGTCTCCAGCAGTGCTTGAAGCGCCTTCACGAGCAGGTCCTCGTCGCCGAGCACGAACGCAGTTGTGGCTGCCGGCGCCTCCAAAATGACCTCCCGAGTGCGGGCAAACTCGGCCGCTTGTTCCATCGCGCCATTCAGGACCGCAGTCAACGGGGCGCGCGCGGACGCGAACTTCTCTGCCTCCACTTCAATCTGAGTAAGGAGTAAAGCGTGATCGAGAATTGTCAGGATTCGCCGCCTGGATTCATCAAACATGCTGCGGAGTTGGCTGTCCGCAGAACCGGAGCTTGACTCGGCCAACAAGAGCTCGCCGACTCCCAGCAGCCCGTTCAGCGGTGTGCGGAACTCATGGGAGATCAGGTTCAGGAAGTCGCTTTTGGAGTGGTCCAGGATCTTCAATCGCGCGTGTGCCTCGGCAAGTTCACTCGTGCGAGAACGCACCAGCTCTTCCAAGTGGAAATTTTGCTGTTCAAGGGCGCGCTGAAGCCGACTCACCTTCAGGTGAGTCTCCACGCGTGCCTGTACTTCCTCGAACTGGAAGGGCTTGGTAATGTAATCCACGCCGCCAGCTCGAAAGGCCTTCACCTTGTCTTCCGTTTCGTTCAGCGCGCTGAGGAAAATCACCGGGATGCGGGCAAGCGTCGGGTCGGTCTTTAGCCGTTGGCAAACCTCGAAACCTTTTATCTCAGGCATGTTGATGTCCAGCAGGATAAGATCGGGAGGGCGATGGGCGGCGGCCGCTAGTGCCAACCGCCCCCTCGGAAACGACCGTACTTCGTAACCCTGCTGTTTCAGCATGTCTTCCATGAGCTTTAGGTTCGCTGGTTGATCGTCCACCACCATGATGTTGGCCTTCTCGGGTTGAATCATTTTTTCCTCCTACCTCAGTTCTCCAGTTTCTGGCGCGTCCCTTCCAACAGACGCGTCAGGGCATCGTACTCATACTTGTCCGCAAGCTCCTTCATGGCTTGCGCGGCTTGCATATCCTGTTCTCCGACTCTTCGAATGAGCTGGTCCAAGCGGTCCTTGTCGCCGTTCGAGACGGCCTCCTCCACGGCATCAATTAGTTCTGCCGGCAGACCTCTCAGTTGTTCGGAGCCCAGAGCGAACACCGAAGCACCCACCGGGTCCCCTGTCTGCGAGGCCTCTTTGCTGGCATACAGATAACCAAGCCGCAGGTGCGCTTGAATCATTTGTAGCAGCTCACCTTCCCGGCACGGTTTGCCAAGGAAATCATCCACGACACCGGTGTGCAGTACGGCATCCCGGTCCTCATCCATGGCGCTGGCGCTGAGGGCGATGATGATCGGCCGCTTTCCATTCGCATTGGCTCTGATGACGCGGGCGGCCTCCAGCCCGCTCATGCCAGGCATGCGCATATCCATCAGAATCAGTTCGGGTTCCCATTCCTGCCAGAGCCGGATGGCCGCCTCCCCGCACTCTGCCTCGCGCACCGCAAAACCCACCGAAGTCAACAACTCGTTCAGCCAGCCTCGGTTGTGCCGTTCGTCGTCGACAATCAGCACCCGAGGCGCTGGTTTTCCGGGTTCGAGGCCGATCACGCGCCGGTATGCCCTTTGGTCTGCAAATGCGCCGCCAGCGCTCACTCGAATCGGGACCTCAAAACGAAAGACGGACCCTTTCCCCTCCTCACTGCTCACCGTAAACTCGCCGCCCATCAGACGGACAAATTCCTTGCTGATCGCAAGCCCCAAGCCGGTTCCAGCTTGCGATGCGACTCCACTCCGGGTTTGCACGAACGGCCGGAACAGCTCCGTCAGTTCCTCTGGCGCCATGCCGACTCCGGTGTCCTCGACCTCGGCGGAGAGCCAAGGCTGGTTATCGCGTCGCCGGTCCATTAACACCCGGAGCTTGATCCCGCCCCGTTCCGTGAACTTCAGCGCGTTTCCAAGAAGGTTGACCAGCACCTGGCGTAACTTGCCTTGATCGGCTTCGATGTGTCGCACAGATTCCCCATCCACGCAGACTTCCAGCGTGAGCCCTTTGGCCTCGGCCCTTAAGCGGAACATCGCAGCCAGATCTTCCACGAGACGGGAAACATCGAACGTCACCGGGCTGAGTACCATGCGGCCCGCCTCGATCTTGGACATCACCAGAATGTCGTTGATGAGATCCAGCAGGTGCTCGCCGCTTCGATTGATAATCCTCAGGTTTTCTTTCGCTGCCATTCCCATAGAGGAATCGCGCAGCATCAATTGGGAATAGCCCAGGACGGCGTTCATCGGAGTGCGAATTTCGTGGGACATGTTGGCGAGGAACACGCTTTTGGCGCGGTTGGCCCCCTCGGCTTTGTCTTTGGCTTCCACCAATTCAGCAGTGCGGGCGGCAACTTCTTGTTCGAGGCGGTCCCGGTGCCTCAGAAGTTCCTCGTCCCGGCGCCCAATCTCGCCCAACATCTCATTGAAGGTATCGACGAGCTGGCCTAATTCGTCGTCCTTTTCCTTCACGGCTCGCACGGCGTAGTTCTTCTCAAGGGAGACGATCTTGGCCGTCCGTGCGACATGTGCGATGGGCTCCGAGATGATTGTTTGGAGCTTGGAGGACAGTCCGAGCGCCAACAGCGAAGTGACGAAGAGGATGACGAAGACGATCTCCGCAAAGCTTCTGAGCCTTGCCTGGATCTCCCCTAAGTCTGACTCCAGATAGATTGTGCCGATGGTCTTGCCGCGGAGTACAATGCCTTTAAACAAGAGCAGCCGGCTTGGTTCAAACCAACTACTATCCGGCTGAGGCCCAGGGCATGTGAAGCCCTGCGTCTCCGGTTGGCGCCGGTAGGTGGCGAACAGATCGCCGTCGAGGGAGTAGATGCAGGCGCCGACAATGTGCTGCTTCGCTTTAAGCCCGGAGAGAATCTCCTCGGTTGCCTTCTGGTCTGCGAAGCTGAGTGCGGCGGTACTGTTGGAGCCGAAGATCGCCGCCAAAACGTCGAGGTCGTTCCGCATCGAAGTGCGGAATGCCCAATAGTCGTAGCCGACCACCGCCAGGCAGGCGAGCACCAGAGCGACGCCCACCGTGACCATAATGATGAGCCGGAGCTTCTGCTTGATGGAGAGACTACGATGAGTCACGGCTTTCTGCACCTTGTTTGACCTCTTACTTCTTCACGATCTGCGCCAGGCTCAGAAGCTTGGGACTGATCCGAAGCTTTTGCTGCCCTGCGGCGTTCAAGTTGATCTCAATTCGAACCTTCTTGCCCTCCAGCCTGAAGTCGACCACTCCACCTTCCTCGGCAAAGCCTGCTGATTCCCCCAGGGTCAGAACCCCTGGCGTCTTCAGATCTCGAAAGACGGCTTGTAAGAACTTCCGGTCAGACGAAGCAATAAAGAGAATGTGGCAGTTGCTCGCCTGTTGAACTTCAGAAACCTGCCGCACCAACAATTTCCTCTCATCGATCGTCTCTCCGTTCACCGCTTCATTGAGCGTAACGAGGATGGGGCTTTGACCGAGAACACAAATGGTGAGCGGATCGCTGGCGGTCTTGAAAGCCTCCGAAGGCCATTCCACAAACTTGGCCAGGTTGTAGACGTACGCCGCCTTTATTTGATATTCGCTGACCGACTGGGCTCGCCCGCTGGCGCTGAGCACCACTCCCAGGACAGCGGCCAGGCAGAGGCGGCGCAAAATATGCGTTGTGCTTTCCATCGTCGTCCCGTGCCTTCGAAGGGTTCCGATCCAATCGAGGGCCGGCCTGCTTTCGCCGCGACCCGTCGGATCCTTCCCACCCAATGGACCCGCGCCCTCCCCCGGACGGACAGGGATTGAGTCGCGACGACCAGCCTGGCGAGAAGAGCCGCAGGCCTCAAAAACGGAGGTCTGCGCCACCGGCTTTGGGTCTTTCCTCACTTGCTGCCACCGTGCCATCCCCGAAACGTGTACGTCAGCTTCAACCGGAACGTCCGGCCATCCTGATACAAAATGTCTTGCAAGTGCTCAGCACCGCCGGGGTAACCGTACGTGGTATTAAAGAGGTTGTAGATGCTCGCCGACAGGTCCCATCCCTTTCCTATGGGCGTACTTACGAGGGTCAAGTTCGGCAACACGAAGCCGTTGGCTTGGTTTCCAGCCAATGTCCCCCTGCTGCTGAAATAGCGAACGTCGAGGCCGGCAGTGGCCTTCCTCTTAAAAAGGGGGAGAAGAAGATTGAACTTAACCATCTGGCGCGGCGAATCGACAAGGAGGTTTCCTGTCTGAGGATCGTGGGCTGGTTCAAGAGTGTAACTCAGCCGCGTGCTAACACCGGAAGGCCACTTCCCCTCGAGCTCCGCTTCCATGCCCCTCACCACGACCGACCTGACGTTCTGGAATTGAATCAAACCGTCGGCGTTCACCTCGTTGTCGATGAGATCGTGAGCCCGATTCTGGAAAACGCCGCCGGCCAGGCGGAGGTGATCTCCAAAATACTGCTCCGCCGTGAACTCAAAAGTCTGGATGGTTTCTGGTCTAAGGTTCGGGCTCGCGATCTGATTGGGAGGGCTTTGGTAATAGAGTTCGTAGGTATTCGGGGCGCGGAAAGCCGTTCCATAGAGAAACTTGACGGTGGTTTTTTCCAGCGGGCTGTAGATCACCGCCAGGCGCGGATTTGTGGTCCCCCCGAGGGTCCCATAGTGGTCGTATCGCAATCCGGCATTGAGAATCAAATTCCTGCGAATTGAAAATTCGTCCTGCGCGTAAATCCCAACTACGTTGGAGTTTCGGTGGTCATTCAGGTAAAGATGGAAAGGATCTGCGTCGTAATTGCTCTGCACCTGCTGGAAGTTGCGGCGGAATTTGGATCCGACGGTCAGCTTGTGCCGATCAAAGAGTACTCGCGAAAGCTGGACCTCGGCCGTCCACCATTTGCCGTTACTATAATCCACATTCAGTGTTGGCGGTTGAGGCGGCGAATAGTCGTACACATATCCGGCGTGGTAAGCAGACTGGTCGTAAGAAAGGCGGCCGACCACTTCCCATTGATTTGAGAACTTGTGATTGTAACCCAGTGCGAGGTATCCCCTCGCGTCAGTGGTCCGGTTGCGAGGATCGTTGAAAACCGTGCCGAAGGACGCGGTGGGAATTCCCTTCTCCCTGGTGCTATAGGCCCCTTCCAGGCTGAACTCGCGGAAGGACACTCGCCCGAAGGCTTGCCGGAACGCATCGTCATCCACGTTGTGGGCGATTCCATAATTCGAGGCAGGGCTATCAAACTCCTTGAAACACAACTGGCCTGGACCGTCGCTTCCGTAGAAGGAAGTTGAGAGAAGCAGTTCCAGCCCGTTCTTGAGCTTGTTGCCATAAGTGAGGCGGCCCTGCTTGGTTCCGAAGCTCGCCAGGTCGCCGGAGATTTCGAGGCCCTTCGTTGTCTCGCCCTTCCTGGTAATCACGTTGATGACACCCAGGAAGGCATTACTCCCGTAGATCGAGGAGCTCGGCCCTCGGATCACTTCCACGCGGTCGATGAGATCGACGTCCACCGGGAATTCCGTGCCGATGAGCGCTTCGTCATAAATGTTGTCATTAATTCGGTGACCATCCACCAAGAGCAAGAAGTGGTCGTTGTATCCACCGTTTCGGCCAATACCTCGTATCCCGACATAGGTGTAATTCCTGTCGTAGGTCAGAAAGAGTCCGGGAACGCTCCCCAGGATGTCAGCCAGCGTCCGGTAGCCATATCTGCGGATCTCGTCGGCGGTCACGATGGTCACCGATGCGGGAGCATGGGTGACCGGCTGCGTGTAGTTCGAAGCACCATAGACCGACTCGACCTTCATCTTCATGAGGTCTGCAAGATCGATCTTTATCAGCTCGCGGGTGGTCGGTTGAGCTTCAGGGGCAGTTTGGCCTCCCGCGCGGGTAGCCACCGTGAGGACCAAGATAAGAATCAGGAATTGGACCGCCGCACGGGACGGCAACCGGAAGGACCCGGTCTTTTTGCCGATCGCTGGTTGCCAATCGCCAATTGAAGAATTTGGCTTCTTCAAGCTCAATCGGAAATCGATAATCGGCAGTGTGGGCATTGGCCCAGGGCTGGAAATATCATGTGATCCTTTTGTGGACGCTGCGCCCAACTTGTGTATGAAGAGGTTGTGCCCGAGTGGAGGTTCAAATGCCGCGCGCAACCCGTCAGGGCGCGAGAGCTTAGTGCGGCCAGGAAGCGCGGCCAGCAAGCACGGCCAGCACTGGGAGCCAGGAACTGCCGGTCGTCCCTTAATGAGTCTCATCGGTTCACCAGCCTTCGGTCGCAGGTCCAATCGAAACCTCCCGGGCCACAAGAACACATACTCCCCCCGCTCTGAATCGGCAGAATTCCACCCCCATGTGAGGGGGAATCTCGGATTCAAGGTATGATGACAACGCCTACAAGGCGACACCAAGCTCGCAAAGTGATGCCAACGGTTCGGGTGAGATAGGTTTACGCGTCTCCGGTCCTACAAAGCAGAAACCAGGAGTCAGAATGAAGAATTGCTCAAGACTGTCGGCTCTTAATGGCGACTGACTGCAGCGCGGTAATCGATGGTGGTCAAGTAGCTCAGCCATGCGGCTTCGCCCTCACAGATCCGTACGTGGGGCTTTCCCGCATACGGCTCTTCCCGAAGGGGACCCCGAAGCAGACTTCACGCCACACAGGGGTGGGTGATCCGAGGGGTGGGCAAAGGAAAGAGTTGTAGCACGGCGCCATAAGCGTCCCAGCTCATCCGACGTTGGTTCCGGCGCCGCAAGGCGCGGAACCAAATGCGCCGCACTTGCTGATAGAACACCTGCAGGCAACGGAAGTTGCTCGGCAGACCGTAGTACTGGTAGTGCCCCCGCAGCACTTGGCAGAGCCACTGGTGCTGATCGGACACCGCCTCGTGCATCCGGGGCGCAGAGCTTCTGTCCGCAGCGACTTCAGTTTCGCCGTCAGCCGCCTGCTCTGGGTCTTCCGCTTCACCACAAAACGCCCGTCCCGGGTACAAGTGGATGTGTAATCGGCAAATCGGACGAATGGCCCTCAATCTCAGATCCCCCGAAACGGCGTTCTGGGAAGTCGACGTGGCAGCCCGTTGCCCGAAATATCCAGGAACAGGGGAGACCGCACGCCGGCCGAGGGCATGATTGTGGACGTATCGTCGGCCACTAGGAGACAATCAACCATTGTCACTCACCGACAGCCTGCAGCGAATTGCCAGTAAAGGCCCTTTGCGGAAATCAAGATGGGGAGTGATCCACACAATCTGGCCGCAGCCCTAATTCATCTGTTTTTGGGCGATTGCTTTGGGGTGATTGCAGCCCTTGCAGGTCAGGCAGTTGCAGAGGCTGTACGGCGGAGGTTTTTGGGCAAGCCAGCCAGGCTCGTTGAGCGGTGCCCCTACCGATGCCCATTTCTGCTGAGATCGCAGCCCAGGAACGCCCCTGAGCGCGCAGGGAGACCACTTTAGAAGCATCCACGACAATACGAGGCCTTCCGAGTCGCCTCCCACGGCTTCTGGCCAGCGCCAGCCCGGAACGCACGCGGTCCCGAATCAACTCCCTCTCGAACTCCGCAATGCTGGCGAAGATGCCAAAGACGAGGCGCCCGTTTGGCGTCGAGGTGTCCACACCCTCATGGAGGCTCACGAAGTCAATTCCCAGGGCGCGGAATTCGTCGAGCGCGTTCACCAACTGCCGCAGGCTGCGGGCAAAGCGGTCGTAACGGTAGACAACCACGGCATCCACCAGCCGCCTGCGGCACTCAGAAAGCAAACTGTCCAGCGCCGGCCGATGCTCCTTCGATCCGCTGATCCCCTCGTCCACATACTCCCCGAGGACCTTCCACCCACGCCGACGGCAGTAATCTCGAACTTCATGTAGCTGCATTTCAGGATTCTGATCATTGTGGGTGCTTACCCTCGCGTAGATGGCTGCTCGTTTCATCGATTGCCTCTCCTGGCACCCTTGCGAGGGCGACCGCCGAGCTTCCCCCACTTGGAAAGCTCTTTCTTTGAGTGCCTCCTCGCACGGGCCTGTCCACCCAGTCGAGCCCAGGCCTGCCTCTGCTCGGGGGTCGTCGTCCGGGCTCGCGCCTCTCCTCCAAGCTGGCCCAACGCGACTGCATTAGGGTTCTTCATGCGCCTTATCTTACCTGACGCCAAGTACGTTTGTCAAGACGTTTGTGAGAACCCCTGCGAGATCCCCGGAGTTGGCCGGAATCCCCTTCTATGTCACGCTGGCGATGGCCGAAGCGGTTGGCGGTGCTAGGCGAAAGGACGCACGTGAGGGCGCGTGGCCGGGCTGAACCAAGCGTTTGGCTCAACGACGAAAGGCCAGGTGTTGGAAGCCGCACCTGACAAGGCGCGGCTAATCGCTTGGGGTGACCACGAAGGAAAGGAAGCCAGGTCTTGGGGCTAGCGGGCAGAATCTCTTTTGGGCGGGGATCAGCGGCCAGGGGGGTACCCCCCCGACTTTTGTCCGCCGAGTTTTTCTGTGACCGTGTTCCTGGCCCTCACTCCAAAATGAAAATGCAGCTGCAACTTGTGGGCTTTCTCCGATGAGTCCAAATTGAGAACCATTGAAACTTGCGTGTAAGCCCCAGCTGCGGTTTTCTTGTCGCCTGCTGAAATGAGTTTGGCTATTGCAGAATCCAATTGCGAATTGGCCTCGTCATACAGTTTGGCATTCGCCAGTGACATTGCGAGTCCAACATGCAATTCGGGGTTATCAGGCGACTTTGCGATCAAATTCTCCAGAAAGGCTTTAGCGCCAGCGATATTCCCGGTTTGCACTTGAACCATCGCGTTTGTCGCATCAGCGTAAGTTATCGTTTGCTGGTTATTTGTCTTCTTTGCCAAGCTCAGACATTCCGCAATCTTTTCCGTCGCCATGGCATTCTTGCCCTGACGCGAATACGAAATGGCAAGGACACAAGAGCTCTCAACCTTGAGAGGGGTCATATCTCCTCTGAGGTCTTTTAGTGACGTGACCGGGTTTTTTTGTACCAGGTGAAGTGAGAGAGAATTCACCTAGGGAGGAGACCCGATCATGTCAACGAAGCGGTTTAAGCCGGAGCAGATTGTCAATCTGCTCCGGCAGATC
>JBEKCQ010000005.1:0-42672 GCA_050014795.1 Terriglobia bacterium
GGTGCATGAAGCGCCGGGCCAGCCCGCGCTCATCTACATTGATCGGCACCTCATTCACGAAGGGACTTCGGCCCAGGCCTTTGCCGGGTTGAAAGCGGCGGGGCGCAAGGTGCGGCGGCCGGACCTGTGCTTCGCGGTAATGGACCATTCGGTGCCGACCAAGGACCGCCATCTCCCTCTGGCAGACCTGATTGCTGCCGCCCAAATCGAGGCGCTGGAGCGGAACTGCCGCGAAGCAGGCATTTTGCTATTCAACATGCAGAGCCGCAACCAGGGCATCGTGCATGTCATCGGACCGGAGTTGGGCATCACGCAGCCGGGGCAGACCATCGTCTGCGGCGACAGCCACACCGCGACGCATGGAGCCGTGGGCGCGCTCGCCTTCGGCATCGGCACGAGCGAAGTCGAGCACGTCCTGGCCACGCAGTGCCTCTCGCAGTTCAAATCGAAAACGATGCAGGTGCGCGTTAACGGTCGCCGGCAGCGCGGCGTCACGGCCAAGGACATCATCCTGGCCATCATCGGCAAGATCGGAATCGCCGGCGGTATCGGCCACGTGATCGAGTATGCCGGGGAAGCCATTCGCGCGCTCTCGATGGAAGGCCGCATGACGGTGTGCAACATGACCATCGAGGGCGGGGCGCGCGCAGGCATGGTGGCGCCCGACGACGCGACTTTTGCGTACCTCGAGGGTCGTCCATTTGTGCCGCGTGGGAAGGATTTCCAGATCGCGGTCAATCACTGGAAATCCCTCCCCACTGGCCCGGGCGCGGCCTTTGACCGCGTGGTGGAACTCGACGCCGCGCAGATCGCGCCACAGGTCACCTGGGGGACTAACCCGGGCATGGTCACCGACGTGACGGGGCGAGTGCCCGATCCGGGATCCTTCGCCGACCCCGCAGAGCGCGAGGCGGCCGAGCGTGCGCTTGAATACATGGACCTCACGCCGGGGACGCGTCTGGTGGATATTGCCGTTGACCGCGTCTTCATCGGTTCCTGTACCAACGGACGTCTCGCGGATTTGCGCCTGGCCGCGCGCGTGGTGGCGGGCAGGAAGGTCGCCCGGACGGTGAAGCAGGCGCTGGTGGTTCCCGGGTCCATGACGATCAAAGCTCAAGCGGAGTGCGAGGGCCTGCACAGGATTTTTCTTGATGCGGGATTTGAGTGGCGAGATGCAGGGTGCAGTATGTGCATCGGGATGAACGCCGACGTGGTCCTCAGCGGCGAGCGGGCCGCGAGCACCTCAAACCGCAACTTCGAGGGCCGGCAGGGCAAGGGTGCACGAACGCACCTGGTCAGCCCCATGATGGCGGCCGCGGCAGCGATTGCCGGGCATTTCGTGGATATTCGCGAGTGGCAGGTTCAAGACAGTGAATAGTGATCAGTGACAACCACCTTCGTTCTGCTTTCTTCTTGTCACTCGTCACTTGCCACTTGTCACTTTGAGGTCTTATGCAAGCCTTTGCCAAGCACACAGGGTTGGTGGTGCCACTCGACCGAGTGAACGTTGACACCGACCAGATGGTGCCCAAGCAGTTCTTGAAGTTGATCACGCGCGAAGGCTACGGGCGGTTCCTCTTCTACGACTGGCGCTACCTGGAAGGTGAAGTCCCCAACCCGGAGTTTGTGTTGAACCAGCCGCGTTACAGAGGTGCTTCCATTCTACTGACGCGCGCCAATTTCGGCTGCGGTTCGAGCCGCGAACACGCACCCTGGGCGATCCTGGACTACGGCTTCCGCGCCATCATTGCGCCGAGTTACGCGGACATCTTCTACAACAACTGCTTCAAAAACGGGCTCCTGCCGGTGACACTCCCCGAAGCTCAGATGGATGAACTCTTCCGACGGACGGAGAGAGCTGAAGGCTACCGCCTGACGGCTGACCTCGAAGCCCAGACGATCAGCGACGATGCCGGCCTGACGATTTCCTTCCAGATCGACCCTTTCCGTCGCGAGTGCCTGCTGAAGGGCCTCGACGAAATCGGCTTGGCGCTGCACTTCGAAGACAGAATCGCTGCGTACGAGAAAGAAAACACGCCCTCCGCCACCATGTATGAACCGGTGGATGCGCAGAGATAAGCCCCAGCCTCCCAGTGGGGCTTCCTGCCTACTGCTTTCTGCTTTCTGCTTACTGCCTAATGGTTTACAGCGGCCGGTTCAATTGCAGGGCCATCAGAACGAAAGAGGCGGCGATGATGAGCACGGAAATCACCGCGAGGGTGTTCCAGAGGTTGTCGCCGGCACTCGTGGCTGGCTCGCCTTCAGGTATGAAATACCCGAGTGCGGCGCCCGAAGCCAGCCCGCCAATATGCGCGGCATTGTCCAAGCCAAAGCCAAACACCGCGGAGAGCAAGCCAAAAAGGAAGATGTAGATTACCCAGCGCCAGAGTTGGCTGCGGTACTCCTTGCCCAAATGCCCGTGGTGGTAGCTGGCACCGATGAGAATCCCGACCAATCCGAGGATCGCGCCCGAGGCCCCGACCGAAAGCCCATAAGGACTCCACCACATACTCAACATAAAGCCCGCGACTCCGGTGGCGAGATAGAGAACGATGAATTTCGGGGTCGAAAACAGCGACTCCACCGTAGGCCCGAGGTCGAAGAGACACCAAAGGTTCATGCCGATGTGCAGCAACCCCGCGTGAAGAAAGATGGCCGTAACCAACCGCCACCACTCGCCCGCCAGAATCAAGGGGCCGAACTTGGCGCCCAGACGTACGAGGACCTGCCCTTGGATTCCGCCACCGCCAGGACCCGAGACTCCTGCTTGGCTCAGGTACCAGGAGATGGCGTAAAGTGCGATGTTCGCTGCTACCAGAGCCGACGTGGCCGTGGAAGGAACCGGAATCAGCCCGCCCAGCACGCGCCCGGGCGCCGAGCCAGCGCGCGCGCGGGGGGTCTTCACGCTCGTCCCGCACAGGGGACACACGGACGCGTCTCGGTCGATGAGCCCGCGGCAATTCGGGCACATGCGGTGCGCGGTCTCGTAGGATGGCTCCTGAGCGCCGAATACACCCCGCAGGGCCGATTTCAGCTTTTGCCACTTGAACCAGAACCGCGGAGGCAGACCCATATCACCCTGAAAGCGGCGAGCGTTCGCAACACGGGTTTTCATTATAGCCGAAGCACCCGTCACCCCCGGGAATTTCGTTTGTGCCCCGGCGGGCGGTTGACTAGAATAGCGCCCAGGTACGCGGGGAGGTAGCCGTGAAATTCGAAGATGCCGGACGCGCCATCGATCGCGAGGTGGCAAAACTGGTGGATTACCTCGACCGAAAGGTGAAGCCCGCCACCCGCCAGGACATGGCCGAGCTGTTGCGCAAGGCATCCAGACGTCTGGCGAAGCTGGCGGAAGATATGGATAAGGCGGAGCGCTGAATTCATGCCCCGACTGCTCTGCGCGGGATCCTGCCCCAGGAGATTTCGCGACGCTATCCTGCTGACCTTAGCAGCAGGAGCGGTGTGCCTTTCTACCGGCTGCCTGCATCGCCATCGGCCACCACCTCCCGTCTCCCGCCGGCCGCCTGCACCACCCACCTTGCCGCCGACGAAGCCCGCTCCTGTTCCTCCGTCCGCGCCTGCGGTCCAAGGAGAGGTAGGCATCGCTTCGTGGTACGGCCATCCCTACCACGGCCGCCGGACGGCGAACGGCGAGATTTACAACATGTACGACATGACCGCCGCCCACCGCACTCTGCCCTTCAACACCCAGGTAAAAGTTCATGACCTGGAAAACGGCCGCGACGTGACGGTCCGCATCAACGACCGCGGGCCGTTCGTGGAGGGCCGTATCATCGACCTCTCTTATACGTCGGCGCAGGCGATGGGCATGCCCTCCACCGCGCTAGTGCGCCTGGAGATTCTCGGTCTCGGGTCAACCGGAACCGCCGGAAGTGAGCCTGGGGTCTTCGCTGTGCAGGTGGGCGCGTTTCAGGACCGCCGGAACGCCGAACTCCTGAAGCAGGCCATCCAGCGTAGCTTTGCCCCGGTCATCATTCAGACTTTCGATCGCGGCGACGCGGTTTTCTATCGCGTGCGCGTGGGCCGCGAAAGCACCGAGGAACGTGCTACGGAGCTGGGCCGGCAGTTGCGACAGGCGGGATTTGCCAGCGAGATATTTGTGGTGAGGTTGGATTAAGAAGCAAGGGCAGTCAACCTTCAGCTGTCAGCATTCAGTGGAGTAGGAAGATTGGGAGTTTCGGAATACTGCCTGTTTTGCCGCATTATCGGACGCCAAGCGCCCGGCAAGATCGTGTACGAAGACGACCGCGTAGTGGCCATCGAGGATGCCCATCCGCAGGCGCCCACTCACTTGCTGGTGCTGCCGCGGAAGCATCTGCCCTCGCTGAAGGAAGCAAGCGCGGAGGATGAATCCCTGCTGGGCCGGCTGTTGACCGTGGCCGCGCAACTGGCACGCGAGCGACAACTGGAGTCAAAAGGTTACCGGACCGTCATCAACACCGGCTCGTCTGCTGGCCAGTCGATCTTCCACGTGCACGTTCACGTGTTGGGGGGACGCACTTTCCGCTGGCCACCGGGCTAAGGGAGAGGCAGTCAGCCACCCGTCCTGTCCTTAACTCCGCCTCCACTGGAGTGCCAGCAACAGCATGCAAGGAACGGACTACAGACAACTGACAACCAACAAGAAACAATCTACCGCACCACCGCGAGGATACTATCTTCGTCAATGGCCACACGCGCGGGCTTGCGGGTGGTGGTGAACCGGAAGCGCCCGCCGTTGGCGGTTACCACAACTCGCCCCAGGGTGGCCTTCTTGTCCTTCTCGTAAGTCGCAATCACCGGCACGAGCATTTCAAACTCCGGCAGGACACCGCTTTGTTCGATGCTCCCTTCGACGACGAATTTCTTGCGCGCCACGCCCCGCGTGGTCGCATCGAGCCTGTAAGTGGGAATACCAGTGCCATATACCCAATCCGCAAAGAACCAGTCCAGCCGGCGGTTCTTTTCCAGGTCCAACTCGCGCGTCATGTATTTCTCCGCATGGCGGACGAAGTCCTGAGTCGAGGGGTACTGGCCGCGATAGGTGTTGAGGAAGTCGCGGAGCGTTCGAAAGAATTTCTCGTCCGAACCCGTCGTGCTGTCCGTCATCAAGCCGCGCAGCATGTGTATGGCCCAGCAAGCCTTTTTGTAAACGATATTGCCGTAGCCGTCCGGATTCAAGGAGTTCGAGAGTCGATGGCCTAACCACATCGGACCCCCAGACTCGACGGTGTCGCCCTTCTCGGTCTTACTCAGCAGATCCTGCTTGTAGCTTTGCAGCAGAGCGCGAAATTTGCGCTCGCCGTCCTTCTCGCGCGCCAGGTGGAGCGCCGAGGCGTAGCTGGCGAACCCTTCCGATAACCATTGATCACGGTAAGTTTGCCAGCCCACGTTGTTTCCCCACCACTGGTGAGCGATTTCGTGCGTCAGCGCAAGCTCATTCAGATACTCCTCCTTTTTCCCGCCCAGTCCCATTCGGGTCCGCTCCGATTCCGGCAGGAACGAAAGCGTAGGAAGGTAGACCAAACCCGGCCAGCCCTGGCCGTAGTAGCCGGGGACCTGGGAAACCGCTAGACGAGGGTAAGGAAAGGGTCCGAAGAGTGTTTCAAAGTGCTGTACGGCGCTGGCAGCGAGTTCTGCCACACCGTCCAGCAAGGCGGTGGGATCCAGCGGTACGACCGGCTTCGGCATGACTCCGATGGCCACATCACCGTGGGGCGACCTCTGGATCAGAACTTCGCTCGATGGCTGTGTGGCGGCATGGCGCCTCGCCAGGGACGCCTCGGCTTCGCGGGTGGCGTACACTTCAACAGGAGTGCCCCCCACGCGACGAGAGCGCGACTGGTAGGCCCCCAGGTTGAAACCCGCCACGGGGATGGCCGCACGCGAGACCCACCGGCTGTGCTTCCAGCCCGCGGCAGTCGTCTCCTCTACGCGGTCTCCGGTGGCCACCAAGGTCAGGTGCTCCGGATAATGGAAAGTCAGGTCATAGACCCCTCGCGGGCTCAAGCCGCGGTTTGGATACCAACTCCCGCGCTCTCCTACGTAAAGCACGCCGTTCCCCACTTCAGTGATGACGCTGCCCTGGTAGGCAAAATTCAGCCGAAACTTCTTCCCGGCAGGATAAGGCGCGGGCAGTACCACCAATATCCAGTCATTCCCGCGCGCTGCCGCGTCGGACTCTTCCCCCGAGGTGTTCTGGAGCAACACCAGGGTGCGACCTTCCTCGTCTTTGACCTCCGTGACCTTTAGCAACTGCGAAAGTTCAAACGCCAAAACGCGATCTGCGTTGGAGTGCGACTCCAGTTCCAATTCCGCACGCCCTTCCAGACTGTGGTCGAGGTTGATGCGCGTGTCGATCTTGTACGTCCGCACTCGCACGGGACCTACCAGAAGCGCCTGAAGGCGGGCCGCGGACCGCTGGCTCGGAAACGAACACCAGATGTCAGCGTAGGGCTTGCCATGGCTACGGCCCACGGCACCCACCCGCACCGCCTCCGGCGAACGCTCGTCCACCGTCACCTGGAAAATTCCCAGACTCACCCCCTGGACGTACGCGTGAAAGGTCGGCATGTCGCGGTCACCCAACAGATCCATGAGTATCCGCGGGGAGTATTCCGAATTCAGTCGGCGCACGACGGGATTCCATTCCTCGGCAAAACCGGTCGGCTGCTCGTAATCGTCGGGGTGCGGTGGACGCGCGCGGGCCAGAAGTTCCCGCGCCGTCTCGTCCGTGAAACGAAGGTAAGCCGACGTGATCTTTTCCTCCAGAATAGGAGACTGGGTGAAATGCGCCAGACTCCGCTTCTCCACCGGGTCCGGTGGAATCAGGAGGATCTCGCCATCCCCCGCAAAAATCGCTCCCGTTACCTCTCCGTTGATGGCGGTCAAGAAACCGATGAATCCCCTGTTGAAGTAGAGATTCACCCGATCGCGCGTGATATGCGCGTCGTTAAGAACATAGATCTGCGCAGGGTCAATTGATACGTCATTCAACTGCTCAAGAAGCTCCCCGGGAGTGGGGGGCGTTTGGGCCCGGATAAGTGGAGTGCACAGCAGCCAGGCGAGACAGAACCAGCCAAGCCGGCGGCGGCCGGCGGGTGCCAGCCGGGCCCCGGCCTCTGGCGATACGGTGGTCGACGCATTCATCCCTAATCCCCTTGTTCGTCCATGCTTACTCTAAACTCTTGCGCGGCTTTGTCAACCCGGCACTTGTCGACGGCAGCGGACAGGCTGGTGTATGATTTGCGGCGAGATGCAGTGCCGTTTCCCATCAAGATGGATGCTCCGCCGCTGCCCACCGGGGGTTCGAGTGGGGCTGCGCCTGGTGGCCCTATTAGCTGCCTGTAACATTATCGCTGTCTCAAATTTGCGCTCCGACATTATCTATCTGAAGAATGGCCGCAAGATTGTCGCGGAAGTGGCGCACGAGGACGCAAAGCAGGTAATCCTCGTGCGCGAGGAGGGCGAGCTTACCATCCCCCGCTCGCTGGTGGACCACATCGAGAAATCCCCCCTGGCCGCGGAGGAAACCCTCCGTGAAGCAGCGCCAGCGCTTGACTTACCGCTGCCGCCTCCCCCAGTGACCGAACCCAGCGGTGACTCGCCCTCCCCCGTCATTAGGGATAACGCGATCGATAAAGCCTACCTTCAGCAACTCGATAACGAGGTGCTCCGCGATCCTTCCGTCGAAACTCGCCACCGCCTGGCCCAGGGTTACCAGGAAGCTGCGATCTTCCTAACGCGGCAGGGCGACCCGCAAGGTGCCATCGAGAAGTATCGCCACGCCCTTCCGTTCGCCCCGGACGACCTCGCGTTGACGCTCGCCCTGGGCTACCTGCTCGTCAAGCAAAACCGCCACAACGAAGCTATCGAGCTACTGTTGCCTGCCGCCACCCACTTCCCGACGTCTCCGGATATCCCGGTGCTGCTGGGATCGGCTTACTACGCCACGGAGCACATGGACCGGGCGATTGCAGAATGGAACCGGGCGCTCGCCATCCAGGACAATCCCCGGCTGCGCGAGGCCCTGACCCGCGCCGAACAGGAACATAGCGTGGCGAGCTCATACAAGGAACTGCGCAGCCAGCACTTCCTCCTGCGCTACGACGGGAACGAAGCAACCGCGCTGGGCGCGGAGGTCCTGAAGACCCTCGAGGTGGCATTCCGGGACCTCCAGTTCGACCTGGATTTCTTTCCCCGCGAACCGATTGTCGTCCTGCTCTATCCCGACGAGGCTTTTCATGACATCGCGCGGTCACCGTCCTGGGTGGGGGCGGTTAATGACGGCAAGATCCGCGTGCCGGTTTCAGGCCTCTCCAGCGTGACGCCGGACCTGGCTCGCGTGCTCAAGCACGAACTGGCGCATTCCTTTGTCCGGCAGATCACCTTGGGCCGCTGCCCCACCTGGTTCAACGAGGGGCTGGCCCAACTCGAGGAGGGCGCGACGACGACATCCCTTGGAACGCACCTGGCGCGTGCCTTCGGCAATGACCACTTGCCCCCATTTTCGGCACTCGAAGGCTCATTCATTAATTTGCCGGCCGACCAGGTGGGGCTCGCGTACGCGAAATCGCTCGCAGCCCTCGAATACCTGCGTGATACCTACGGCCTTGGCGAGATCCGCCGCTTGCTGAAATTCATACCCGCCAACCCCAACCTCAATTCCTTGCTCCAGGATGAACTGCGCCTCAACTACCCGGCGTTCGAGCAGGAAGTGGCCAACTACATCGTGAAGCGCTACGGGTCGTGACGAACACGCTGCCGGGCTGCTCGGTGACCTTGCGGCTCGTGCGCCATTTTCGTCGTTCAACTCATCAACCTGGAAAGGCGGCAAGGTCAAAAGGCGAATGTTGCGTTACAGGTCGGCCAGCAGCACGGCCAGGAGCGCGGCGCGGCGGGGAAGTTCGCGGATGATGACGTGCTCGTGGGCGGCATGGGCACCGTCGCCCACCCCCCCCAGCCCGTCGAGGGTCGGGATACCGAGCGCGGCGGTGAAATTCCCATCCGAGCCACCCCCGCTAGACGCTTCCTTGAGGTCTATTCCCAATCGGCGGGCAACGTCCTTCGCGCGCCGGAAGAGTCCTACTGCCATTGCCCGTTCCATCGGCGGACGGTTGATTCCACCCTCGATGACCAGCCGCGCCTCGGGATGCACAGGCTTGAGGCCATGTATTTTCCCTTCTATCGCCTCGCGATCTCTCAAGCGTGGGATGCGCACGTCAATTCGTGCCGAAGCGCGTTCGGGAACGACGTTCGGGCGCGTGCCGCCCTCGATGACCCCTACCGTCAGCGTCAGCCCTTGGCGGGACCGGGCAAACCGCTCAATTCGCAGGAGTTGTCGGGCGAGTTCGCTGACGGCGTTCACGCCCGCCTCCGGATTGATCCCCGCGTGCGCCGCGCGGCCCTGCACGGTGATTCGAAACTCCCCTACCCCTTTGCGGGAGGTCTTCAGGGCGCCTCCTTCGGCGGCGGGCTCGAGCACCAGCACGGCGCGCGCTTCGAGCGCCTCAGCCTTTAACTGTTCGCGGAAGGCGACGCTTGAGGTTTCCTCGTCCGAGTTCAGGAAAAACCGCACTGGACTTGTAGGTTGAATCCCGCAAGCCTGCAACGCGCGGACAGCCCATAGCCCGCAGACGATGCCCGCTTTCATGTCGAAAATCCCGGGGCCGTACGCGCGGCCCTGGCGAATGCGAAACGGCATGCGCTTGAGTGTGCCCACGTCCCAGACGGTGTCGAGGTGGCCGAAAAGCAAGACGGGCTTCACACCGCGCTTCTCTCCCCAAAACTCCGCCCAAACGCTCGACCCGGCGGTCGCATGGCCAAGCACGCGGACCTTCCCGTTCAGGTGCCTGAACTGCCGGGCGAAAAATCGTGCCAAGCGGTCCACGCCCGTCTTGCAGTTTGTCGGCGATTCGATCTTCACCGCCGCCTCCAGACACCGGAGCATCTCCTCCCGAGTAGACTGGCAATAGGTCAGAAGCGGTCGCTGACTCAACTCTCTACCTCCGGTATCGTCCAAACTGGACCATCGGGTCATCGGTTCTCTCAACGCCGTGCGCTAAACTAGGTGATCGGTCAACTGATTCCACAGCAACGGGGCTTCAATGGCTGAATTACCCAATCACTCAATGGGCGAATGGCCCAACGTTTTCTGCTGACAACCAGCCGCGTTTCATTCTATCCTAGACTCTCGCGAAGTCAGCCTGGGATCTCCGAGGATTGCTTCCAGTTCCTCCAGAAGGAATTGCCCGTTGAGTAAAGTCTCGCTTGCTCTGGTTATCCATTCCCATCAGCCGGTCGGCAACTTTGACCACGTCATCGAAGAAGCCTGCCAAAAGGCGTACGCGCCTTTCCTTCAAGTGCTTGGCAACCACCCCCGTATCCGGCTAAGCCTGCATTACTCCGGCATCTTGCTCGAGTGGCTGGAGAAGCGGCATCCGGAGTCTTTCGAGCAACTCCAGCAACTCGTTAGCCGTGGCCAGGTAGAACTAGTGGGTGGCGGCTACTTCGAGCCCATCCTGCCGGCCATCCCGGACCGCGATAAGCTGACCCAGATCCATAAGCTGTCTGAATACCTCCGCAAACACTTCGGCGCCCGCCCGCAAGGCGCCTGGGTGGCGGAACGCGTCTGGGAGCCGGGCCTGGCGCGCCCCCTGGCGGAGGCGGGCGTGAAATACGTGGTCCTCGACGACACGCACTTCCTCGCCGCCGGCCTGGAGCCTTCGGAGTTGCACGGCACTTATATCACGGAGGAAACCGGTTCACCCTTGCACCTGGTCCCCAGTCTGAAATCCTTGCGCTACACCATCCCCTTTCAAGAACCAGCGGAGACCCTGCGCGTCTTGCGCGCGGGGATAGGTCAACCCACAGCTCTCTTCGCCATGGGGGACGACTGCGAAAAGTTCGGGGTCTGGCCGGGCACGTTCGACCATTGCTACACCAACGGCTGGTTGAAACGGTTCCTGGCAGCGGTGGAGGACGCCAGCGACTGGCTGGAAACAACGACGGTCTCAGAATACCTCGCAGCGCATCCTCCGCTGGGAAGGATCTATCTTCCTACCGCCTCTTACTCGGAGATGATGGAGTGGGCCTTGCCCACGGCCGCCTCTCGGGAGTTCAAAGCAATCGTTGAGGAGAGCGAACACCTTTACTGGGGCGGCCGCTTTGAGCGCTTCCTGCGGGGCGGGCAATGGCGTAACTTCCTGGCCAAGTACGCCGAGTCGAATCAGCTTCACAAATTCATGCTGGAGATCAGTCGCCGGGCTGAGGAAGCGCGCCTCAAGACGACCGCGGGAGCCGAGGCCCTCCGTATGTTGGACGAGGCGTACGCCCACTTGCTCGCCGCCCAATGCAACGACGCATATTGGCATGGGGTGTTCGGCGGTCTCTATGCACCGCACCTGCGCAGCGCCCTGCTCCGCCACCTGATTCAGGCCGAAGTGAACCTCGACCAGCGTGAGGGGACGCCCAGAAACCCCGGAGTTCGCGCGAACTCGAAGGACTTTGACGCGGACGGCCAGCAAGAAGTCCTCTTTCAGCATCCCACGTTCGGAATGGTGGTGCGGCCTGCGGATGGCGGCACGGTATCGAGTCTGCGTTTCAAGCCTGCGGCCACGGAACTGATCAACTCACTGATGCGGCGCCCAGAACCCTATCACGAACTGGTCCGGCAGCGCGTCATCACCCACGAGGCGCCCCGGGAGGGTCCGGCTTCGATCCATGATCACGTTTGGAGCAAGGAGCCGAACCTCGCTGCCCTGCTCCGCTATGACCGCTACCCGCGGCACGCCTTCCGCACGTACGTTTTCCCCGCGGTGAGGCAGTGGCAAGACTTCGATTACCTACGCCTGGACGAGAACGGCGACTTGGCCGGTGGGGCCTGGACGGTTCTCGCCTCGCCCGGCCGGACGGGAACCCTTTTACTGGAACGCGAAGCGCGGCATCGCGCCAACGGTGAAGACCTGTTTCTACGAGCCGCCAAGACAATCAAGACGAAGGTGGTCCGCTCGGTCTGGCAACTCGAATGCCGCACGTCCCTCACCACGGATCGGGCAAGCCCCACACCCCTGGCGCTGGGGATCGAACTGGTCTTCAACCTGCTGGCGCCCGATGCACCCGACCGCTACTTCCTGGCCAATGGCGTGCGGCACCCACTCGAATTCAAAGGGGAGATCGATTCCCCCGAGTTGCTCCTGGTGGACGAATGGCAGCGCGTTAAGATACGCCTCGATGGCGACCCGCACCCGCTCTGGTGGATCGTTCCTGTGGAGACAATCTCCCAGTCGGAAACCGGCTTCGAGCGTGTGTACCAGGGCTCCGCGATTCTCGCCGTGTGGAGGATTGATCCTTCCGCACTCGACTTCGTCTCTATTCTGCGCGCGGAGATCGCTCATCTCAACCCGAACTATACGATCGAAGAAGAGCCGCGAGCCCTTGCTGGTGCAGACCCTTGAATTCGCAAGGGGTATTTGTTAGATTCCACGCTCGCAGCGATCTGGAGCGAACCCATGCCCATCAGCCAAGAACGGCTGGATATCTTGGTTTGCCCTCTTTGTAAGGCCCCGGTCAAACTCACGGCGGACGGCCAGGGACTCAAGTGTGGCCAGTGCCGGCGCGTCTATCCCATCAAGGATGACATCCCCGTCATGCTGGTGGACGATGCTAAGATTGAGGCGGAGTAGCGCCGGTGCACCGGCCGGAAATCGTCGCCTCACTCCTTCCCTCCCTCCCCACAGGCGCTCAAGTCCTGCTAATCCGCCTGCGCTCGATCGGCGACGTCGTGCTGTTAACCCCAGCACTCCGGCTGCTCAAAGAATGGCGGCCGGACCTTCGCGTTTCCGTCGTGGTTGAGGCCCGCTTTCGCGAGTTGCTGGAAGGTAATCCGGATGTGGATGAGGTTCTCGGTCTAGGAGAAGGCTATGGTTGGGCCAAAGTCGTGTCCCGGGTCCGAGTCGTACGAGAGATTCGCACCCGAGGATTGGCGCTTTGCCTGAATCTCCACGGAGGCCCCACGAGTACCCTGCTGGCGTGGTCAAGCGGGGCGCGCTGGAAAGCGGGCTTCGAGCATTTTCGCCGGCGCGGTGTGTACCAGATCTTGATCCCTGACGCCCGGACGATCCTGGGCCAGCCGGCGATACACACAGCCGAGCACCAAGCTTCGGCCTTCTTCTATTTGGGCCTGCCGCGACAGGAGATTCCGCCCGCCCGGTTGGTAGTGGCCGCCCCGCCTCAGGCCTGGTGGAAAAAGGAACGTGTGAGTCTCGGCGTTCCCGGGGAATGTGAATACGCGCTGCTGCATCCCACGGCACTGTACGCGACCAAGCAATGGGCACCGGAAAACTTCGCGCAGCTTGGCGGCTGGCTGGAACGCGAGGCCGGACTCCGGGTGATCTACTCGTGCGGGCCGGGGGAATTCCCGGTGCTCGATGCTGTGGAACAAGCCGCTGGAAGTTCGATCCGGCGCCTGGCCGGTCCCGGCCTGGGCCGGTTCGCTGCCGCGCTGGGCAGCGCGCGGCTCTTCGTCGGGAATGACAGCGGGCCGGCGCACATGGCGGCGGCCCTCGGACGGCCGGGCGTGGTAATCTTCGGTTCTTCAAGTTCACCGATCTGGAGGCCCTGGTCTCCCGTGGGTGCCTGGCGCGTGGTGCAGAATCCCTACGACTGCAATCCCTGTCCGGGGGATCGGTGCTACCGTTTCGAACGCCCAGAGTGTATCCTGTCTGTCACCTTCGAACAGGTTCGCTCGGCAGTCGAGGCCGTGCTTACACAATCCGCGCTGGCCAGGCAATAAAAGGACGCACCAATGGAAAAAACGCAGGCGAGACTTGCCCGGATTATTCGCAGTTTCCGAGGCCGAACAATCGGAGTGCTCGGCGACTTCATGCTGGATGAATTGATACGCGGAGAAGCCACACGCATCTCTCCGGAGGCGCCGGTGCCGGTCGTGCTGATCGGCAACCCCCACGCGGCCGAGGGATACTACCCCGGTGGCGCCGGCAACGTGGCGGCAAACATCGCCGCTCTGGGCGGCCGGCCGATCCCTTTCGGCGCCCTCGGGAACGACGAGAGCGGCAAACGCCTGCGGGAGCTTTTCCGAGCCCGGCACATCCCGTGTGGCACGCTGGTCCGGGAACCCGGCCGTGTGACGCCGCGCAAGGTGCGCGTCGTCGCACACCAACACCAGTTGCTACGCCTCGATTTTGAGCAGGCATCGAAGATTTCTTTCCGGACAGCTGCCGCGATAGCTCGAAGTTGTGCCCGTCGGATGGGTGAACTCAACGCCCTGGTAATTTCCGACTATCAGAAAGGCACGGCAACAACGGAATTGTGCCTGCAAGTTTCAACTCTGGCGCGGCAAAGGCGCGTAGCGGTGTTTGTCGATCCGAAGCCCGAGCACCCGGAGATCTGCCGGGACGCCACAATGGTCACGCCCAACCTTCACGAGGCGGAGCTGATGGCCGGGGTGCCGTTGCGCGATCGGCGCCAGCTCGAAATCGGCGGGCGCCGTCTGCTGGCAGAACTTGGCTGCTCCTATCTCCTCATCACCCGCGGTGCTGAAGGCATGACCCTGTATGAGTCCGGTGGCGACATTCACGAAATCCCCAGCGTCCCCCGTCCCGTCTATGACGTGACGGGCGCCGGAGATACAGCCATCGCAGTGCTGGCTTTGGCTTACTGCGCTGGCGCCACGATGAAAGAAGCCGCCCAGTTAGCGAACCTGGCCGGCAGCCGCGTCGTCCTAAAATTCGGCACAGCGGAGATCACACCCCAGGAATTGCTAGAGGCTGTGGCTGGGAACTTCAAAGATTCCTGAACACTGTTGGTTGTTGGCTGTTGGTCGCTTGCTGTCCGTTGTATAGGGCGGTGAAGTCCCGGCCAGGGCACCCTCGAAGGATTCTACATGAACAATCGGCGTTTCGTGCACCGTCTGGGCATCACAGTTGTCGTCGCGGTCGCTCTGGGCGTTGGCTTGCATTCGCGTGGCCTGATCGCTCAGTCAGCCGCGCTGAGCGAGGGCGTCTACGAGATTATCGTCGCCAAGAACGTCATGGTTACCATGCGCGACGGAATACGCCTGGCGGCCGACGTCTATCGGCCCGCGGTCAACGGTCTTCCGGCGCCCGGAAAATTCCCCGTCATCCTGGAACGCACCCCATATGACAAGGCCGGCATCGAAGGCTGGGCGCGCTATTTCGTCCCCCGCGGCTATGTGGCCGTTGGCCAGGACGTGCGCGGACGCTACGCGTCCGAAGGAAGCTGGCGACCGCACCGCGACGACGTGAATGACGGGTTCGATACGGCGAGGTGGATCGGCGAGCAGCCGTGGTGCGATGGGAACATCGGCACCGTTGGGACTTCGTATCCCGGTGGCACCCAGCACGCTCTGGCCATCTCGAACCCTCCCTATCTGAAGGCGATGGTCCCCGTAGATGCCATGTCCGACTATGGACGCTACGGTATCCGCCACAATGGCGCCTTCGAGTTGCGCTGGATGAATTGGATCTTCAACATCGGCGCTCCCAATGGGAGCCATCCGGCGCACGACCCTGCGGTGCGCGCGGAACTGGCCAAATTAGGCGACCAGGTGCGCGAATACGTCAAAGGGTTACCCCTGCGGCGCGGCATGACGCCCCTGCGCCTTGCGCCGGACTACGAAGCCTGGCTCGTCGAGGCCATGGGCCATGGCGATTACGACGACTTCTGGAAAAACATGGGCGCCAGCGTTGTCGACCATCTAGCTGAATACAAGGATGTCCCTGTCTACCTCGTGGGCGGTTGGTACGACTCCTGGGGCGCGCAAACCGCCAATCTCAACTACGTGGAACTATCGAAAGCGAAGAAGGGCCCTATCCACTTGATCATGGGCCCGTGGACGCACGGCGGCCAGAGGGAGAGCTTCGCCGGCGAAGCAGAGTTCGGACCGGAGGCCGCCCTGGACTTCGACGCCTCCCGCCTGCGCTGGTTCGACCATTGGCTGAAAGGGATCGACAACGGCGTGGAGCGTGAGCCGCCCGTCCGGATTTTCGTGATGGGTGGCGGTGACACTCACAAAACACCGGAGGGCCGGATTTTCGTGGGCGGGCACTGGCGCACCGAGCGCGAGTGGCCGCTGACCCGGGCGGTGATTACGCCTTACTATCTGCATGCAGACGGCTCGCTCTCCACCGAGAAGCCGCCCGCCGCGCCGCTCGCTACGCCTGCCACGCATTATCTCTTTGACCCGCGCCATTCCGTGCCCACTATCGGCGGCAACATTTCCTCGGAAGGGGTGCTGATGTTCCGTGGCGCCGCGGACCAGCGCTGCCGGGCTGACCTGTGGACATGCGCGGATACGCGTCCGCTTTCGGCGCGCAACGACGTGCTGGTGTTTCAGACCCCGCCTCTCGACCGCGACACTGAAGTCACCGGAAGGCTCATCGTGAAGCTGTGGGCGGCCTCCAGCGCACCCGACACAGACTTCACCGCCAAACTGATCGATGTGTATCCCCCGAGCGCCGATTTCCCCGCCGGCGTTGAACTCAACGTCGCGGACAGTATCGTTCGCGCGCGCTATCGCGATTCACTGACGCATCCCACAATGATGAAGCCGGGGCAGGTTTACCCCTTCACGATTGAGATGTACCCGACCTCACTGGTGTTCCAGCGCGGACACAGAATCCGCCTCGATATTTCCAGCAGCAACTTCCCGCGCTTTGACGTCAATCCCAACACCGGAGAACCCCTCAACGACAACCGCGGCTGGGCCATCGCCGAGAACGCCATCTACCACGAGGGCGAGCACGCGTCGCACATTCTCCTGCCCATTATTCCGGCACGATAGGAGAGCGAAGGCAAAAGCGCCTCCACGGCAAGCGATGAAGCTCTAGAGGTCTCTCAGAAGACTGAATAGGCGAGCCCTTTGGTCCTGCGGTCCACGAGGAGGTCGAGGGGCGGGTTAAGGTTGTTGATGCGGACGGTCACGATGACGGTGTTCGAACCTTTCGCCTTCGAGCCGAGTATCTCGAACTGCCGGATCTTGCCGTAGTCGCCCTGCTCGCCCCAACCGCGCAAGAAATCCGCGAAGGTGTAGGACGAGCTGGGCTGCCAGAGTTGGTAGGCTTCACGATAATTCCCCTGCTGGAGCGTGGTCAGAAACCGTGCCACGGCACGTTCTTCGGGATAATCCCGGAACTCAAGGTACAGGAATCCTGGAAGCACCACCACGACGGCGACCAGGAACGGGAGGAGTTTCCGAAACCTGCCGGGTGGTTTGGGAGCTTGGGCGTCGAGCAGCGTCATGTTCGATCACTCCGGATATCCATGGGCTTGACACACGCATCGCAACGGCCGTGCAAACATCGCCAGCTGCCGCGAGCGCCCATCCCTGTATAGCGTACCATGCCCGGCGCCCCAGCTTCAAAGCGTCCGGCGAAAGAGCGCCGTGGCCAAAAGCATCATAACGACGGTAAAGACAAGCAGGTAGGTAAGATCGCCCGCAATCGCCACCAAGCCCGTGTTCTTCAAAAGAAGGGTCTTGAAGGCGTGTACCGCATAGGTGAAGGGGTCGACGGTGGAAATCACTCTCATCCACGTCGGGAAGCCATAAATGGGATAAACCGCGCCGCTCGGGAAGAAGAGCAAGGTGTTCAGCACCCCAAAAATAGCGCGCGGCACGAGGGGGTCGCTCACCCTGACCATCAGCAAGAACATCATGCTGATCAGCGCCAAGGCGGTGGTCACGATCACCAGGAGGAGTTTCAGCAAACGGAGAGGATCGAGTGGATGCGGAATCCCTGCCACCATCGACCCCAGCGTCGTCAGCACCAATCCCGCCATGAAAGCCTTGATGGCACCGGACAGATTGAAACCGAGAATCAATTCGAACTTGGTGATGGGCGTGACCAGGTAGCCTTCATGTAAGCCGCGGGCCTTGTCATCGATATAGATGATGCCCCCGCCGATCATGGCAGACACAAAAATCGCCAGCACAATCGAGCCAGGCAGAAGGTACTGGATGTAGGGCACGTATGGATAGAGTTCCACCACGGAGAGAGTGACCCCCGGCGGGACGCGTGGTTCGCCGCCTTTCTGGCTATAGGTGTTCACCAGTTCGATGAAAACGCCCTGGAGCGCGCTCGCCGCGAAGTTATCCGTGTTGTCTTCCACGAGAGCCACCTGCGGCGCGGCCTGGGCCAGCGTCCGGCGGGAAAACTCCGGCGGGATGTTGAGAACCGCGTTGATCCGTCCGTTGCGCAGGTCCGTGACGGCCTGCCCCGCGTCGGTGTACTCGACCGTTTCGAAGGTGCGGGCATTCGCGGCCACTGCCATGAACATCTCCCGGAGCTTCACCGTCGGGACACCGCGATCCTGGTCAACAACCCCCACCTTCAAATTCTTGATCTTGCCGCCAAAGGCATAGCCCAGGACCACCAACTGAACCAGCGGGAAGAACATCGAGACCACGATGAGCGTGGGACTGCGCATAAACTTGCGAAGGTCGCGTTCCACCAGAGCCAAGATGCGATGCATAACATTCCCTACTTCGCGCCGGCCAGTCACTCCCCTTCGCGGAGCGAAGTCCTTCCCCTACCGGCGCTCGTAAAAGAACCTAGGGTCGTACCCGGGCGCGTCCTGCAAAGCGTCGCGCAGTTGCCGGCCCGTGTAGTGCATGAACACGTCATCCAGGGTGGTGCTCTGAACAGAGAGCGAGGCAATCTCGATTTGCGCCCGTCGCGCGGCCTCTATCAGCTCCACCGTGGTGCGCGGCCCGTTGTTCGAGCCAATCCGGTACACATGATCTTCCGCCTTGACGCTCTGGACCTCCGGGAGACTCTCGAGCGTTTCGAGCCACCCCTCGGGAAGGCGCGAAAAGCTGACTTCCAGGATGTTGTTGCCGGGGATCGAGGCTTTGAGCTTCATGGGCGAATCGAGCGCCACCAACTTCCCGTGGTCCACAATGGCGATGCGCTCACAGAGCTTATCGGCCTCATCCATGTAGTGGGTGGTCATCAGGATGGTAAGGTCACGCTCCTTCTTGAGCCTCATCAGCATCTCCCACACAGCCACGCGCGAGACGGGGTCCAGGCCGGTAGTCGGCTCGTCGAGGAAAAAGATCTTGGGTTCGTGCACGAGGCCCCGTGCGACCTCCAGCCTCCGCCGCATCCCGCCGGAAAGGTTCTTGACCGGTTTGTCCGCCCAGCTCAGAAGTTCCACGGCCTCCAGCAATTCCTTCACGACCCGCAGACGTCGCTCGCGAGGAACCCCGTAGAGCTTGGCGAAGATGTGCATGTTCTCCGCCGCACTCAGGTCGAGGTCCGTCGTCATGGCCTGCGGGATCACGCCGATGCACTTCCGGACCTGGTTGGCCGAATGTACGACGTCAAAGCCATTGACGCGTGCCGTTCCGGAGGTGGGAGGAAGCAGCGTGGTCAGCATGCGAATGAGCGTGGACTTCCCCGCCCCATTGGGTCCCAGCAGGCCGAAGACTTGGCCCTGCTCCACCGTGAAGCTCAGGCCATTGACCGCGCAGAACCCGTTGAAGCATTTGGTGATGTTTTCAACCTCGATGGCTGCCACCGCGTTTCCCCTCTTCCTGCTCCTCCGCCCCCCCACGCCCTCCCAGGTCACACGCCCTTACCGCGCCTCCGGCAGCGGGACGGAGACGAAGGCCGTCAGACCTGGCCAGAGGCGACGGTCGCTGTTATCGACACGCAAGCGGATTTCAAATGTCTTGATGTCGCGCTTCGTCCGGCTGACATCGCGCTGCGTGGCGTAGTCAGCATCCACCCCACGATAGAAAACGGTGCCTTCCCTTTCCATGCCGGAGGGGAAGCGGACCGTGAGGTGGCCGCCCAGGCGGATCCGGTCAATATAAGTCTCCTCAACGTCGGCGCGAACCCAGAGGTCATCAGGATTGATGAGCGAAACAATCGCCTGGCTGGCGTTCACCACTTCACCCTGGCGCGCAGCCAGCACCGCCACGACGCCCGGGATGGGCGCGCGGATTTCTGTGTAGTTCAAACGAACCTGCGCCTTTGACATCTGGGCCGCCGCCGCCGCCAACTGGTGGCGACCGGCCTGCAGTTGCTGGCGGCGCACCGCGATTTGCTCCACGTTGGAACGGGCCAGCGCCAGCGCCGCCCGCTGCGCTTCCACCTGCTTGCGCACCGATTCCAGTCGTGCTTTCTGCGCTTCATAGGTGGTGCGAGCCTGGTCGAGAGCCTGGACCGAGAGGATTTGCTGTTTGAACAAACCCGCGGTGCGTTCGAATTCCAGGCGCGCGCCTTCGAGGTTGGCAGTGGCTTCCACTTGCTGCGCCTCCGTGGAAGCCAACACCGCTTCAGCCTGACGGATCTGGTCGCGGGTCTGGGCTTCCTGGTACTTCAGGGCTGCCTCCGCTTCCTGAACCTGCGCGGCGGCACCCTCCTCGGTGTGAGCGTAAAACGCCTGGTCGGCGCGCAGTTCCTCGGGCTCAATAACGGCCACTAGCTGGCCTGGCTTGACCGTGTCGCCCTCCTTCACCAGGAGTTGCGCCAGTCGCCCCTGGATCTGTGAGCTGAGGATCACGTCGTTCGTAGTGACAATCCCCGTAAGGGTCATGTGGCGCGAGCGCGTGGTAGCCTTGTAATAGACGACGGTGACGGCCACGACGGCCAGGACGAACAGCGGAACCAGAAGCTTGCGAATCATATGACCTTGTCCTCGGGGTTTTTGAAGAGTGCGTAGCGGATGAACTTCAGGACTTCATTTTTCCTTGCCGCTATCTGTCGGTCCTGGTAGGGGTCGACGGGAGCCGCCAGGCGCACGATTGGAGAGGCGAAGTAGAACACCGTCAGAGCCACCAGAGAGATGATGGTGTGGCCACTGTGCACCGGGCGGAACTCGCCCTCACGCACTCCCCGTTCAATCACTCTCGCGAGCCGGCGGCCCAGGGGGATGAAGCACCTCAGGGCCAGCCGCTGGAGCGGCCGTCCACCAGCCATCATGAACCGCTGAAACAAACGAGGATAGTTCGGCCGAGCACTCATGAAATCGAAGTGCATGCTGACGTAGCGGAGCACGATGGAGCGCGCGGAGCCGCCGGAGGTGAGTACTTGCAGGCCCCGCTGGTAAAAATCCTTCATGTGCTCTTCCAGGACCGCGCGGTAAAGGCCATCCTTGCTCTTGAAGTAGTAGTAGAGCAGAGCCTTGTTGACCCCTGCCGCCTTGGCGATGGCGTCGGTACGCGCCCCTGCCAGCCCCGCTTCGGCAAAAATGCGCTCGGCAGCCGCAAGGATTGCGGCCCGCGTCGCCACGCTGTCGTGGTGATGCCGCCTCAAACTGACTTTAGCTTTTCTGGCGCTCATATCAATGTAACTAACCAGATAGTTAAATTATCCGAGGCGGGCATTCTTGTCAAGGACTTTTTGCACCAGAAGGGGAAACTAGCGGCCCGGCTCGTACCGAAATCGCGTGCGGAGTTTCTCGCGGTGGCGTTCCAGGGCCAGCTCAATCAACCGATCCACTAACTGTGGATACGGAATCCCGCTGGCTTCCCAGAGTTTGGGGTACATGCTAATGGGCGTGAAACCGGGGATGGTGTTGATCTCGTTGACGAAGACCTTCCCCGTCTTGCGGTCGAGGAGGAAATCCACACGGGCCATCCCCGCGCCATCAATTGCCCGGAAAGCGCCGAGGGCCGACTCTTGCACCTGCTTCGTCTGGCGCGCAGTAAGCTGGGCGGGGACGATGAGCTGCGAACCTTCCTTGAGGTATTTGGCCTCGTAGTCATAAAACTCATTGACCGGAACAACTTCGCCGGGAACCGAAGCCTCCGGGCAGTCATTACCCAGTACGGAGCATTCGATCTCCCGCGCCTCCACCGCCTTCTCAACCAGAATCTTCCGGTCATATTGGGCCGCGAGGTCGAGCGCAACAGCGAGTTCCCGCCGGCGGGTCACCTTGCTGATGCCCACCGAGGAACCCAAATTGGCGGGCTTAACGAAGAGTGGATAGCCAAGTCCCTTCTCAATACGCTGGCGCACTCGCGCGGGTTCCCGTTCCCATTCGGTACGCAACAACAGCACCCAGGGAACCACCGGCAGGCCCGCGTCGCGGAAGAGCCGCTTCATCACATCCTTGTCCATGCCCGCGGCGGACCCCAGCACGCCTGCGCCGACGTAAGGAATGCCGGCCAGTTCCAGCAATCCTTGGACGGTGCCGTCCTCGCCAAAAGTCCCGTGAAGCACCGGAAAGATGACGTCCACCTGGGGAGGAACCTCGCCCGCAGACCCCGTTGCTCCGAGAGGAAGTAGCGGTGCTTCTCCTGGAACCACGGCGGGCGTCACGGCTTTGCCATGCTTGAGAATATCCGGCAGCAACTCGTCGACCGCCGAGCCCACCAGCCAGCGTCCCTCGCGGGTAATGCCGATGGGCACGACCTCGTATCTAGCCGGATCAAGCACCTTCAGCAGGGACGCGGCAGAGGTGAGCGAGACCTCGTGCTCGCCGGAGCGCCCACCGAAAAGAATCCCCACGCGGAGTTTTTTCTTCACAGGATCTTTTTCCCCAGTGCCGAGCTCACCAACCCCACGCCCAGGATAGCCGTTTTGTTCAAGATATCGATGATGGGATTGATCTCAACTAGTTCCATCGCCAGCATCCTCCTGGTATCCGCCACCATTTCCATGGCGAGGTGCGCTTCGCGGAAGGTGATGCCGCCGCGCACGGGCGTGCCCACCCCGGGCGCCTCGTCCGGGTCCACCACGTCCATGTCAAAGGAGACGACGAACCCGGCGGTCCCGTCGCTGGCCAGCGCCAGGCTCTTCTCCATCACGGCGCGCATCCCATGCTCATCGATGGCCCGCATGGTGAAGACGTTGATACCCGAGTCTTTCACCCGCCGGCGCTCGCGGGAATCGAGGTCGCGTGCGCCAATCAAGACGCAGTTCTTCGGCTGGATTTTCGGCGCATAGCCAAAGATTCTTGCCAGCGCCTCAGGCCCCAGGCCCAGCGTGGCAGCAAACGGCATCCCGTGAACGTTGCCGCTGGGACTGGTCTCCGGCGTATTCATGTCGGCGTGGGCATCGAGCCAGAGGCAGCCGATGGCCTGCTCGCGATCGCGGTAGAATTTCGCCGCTCCAGCCTGTGTGCCGATGGCCACGGAGTGATCGCCGCCCAGCGACACCGGGAAGTATCCCGCCTCCAGCGTCTGGTAGATGCGATGTGCCACTTCCTGGCAGGTCTCGGCAATCTCGTTCAAGTACTTGGCGTGCCGGTCCCCGAAGGGCTGCATCTCAGGGATCTTGACGTGAAGGTTCCCAAGGTCCTCCACCTGATGGCCCAGGCTCTTCAGCACGGCGTTGAGTCCTGCCGCGCGCACGGCCGACGGCCCCATGTCCACACCGCGGCGCTCCTGGCCGAGATCGAGCGGCACGCCCAGAATCCGGATCTTCAGCACGTTACCTCCACCGACGGCCATCAGCCAACCACATTCATATCGTACCACGAGGGTCGGCACACGCGGCGCACCGCGGTGCCGACCGCCACGCCCTTCGCTATTTCAGAAGAAACTGCTCCAGAAACATCGCCACCGCACACTGAAGGTAGTCAGAGTTCTGTTTCTTAGCGAAGCCGTGGCCTTCGTCCTTGGCGAGGATGTACCAGACCTGGCCGCCGTTTGCGCGCACCTGCTTCGAAATCTGTTCCGACTCACCCACGGGCACGCGAGGATCGTTCAGCCCCTGGGCCACCAGCATGGGTACGCGGATTTTTCCGGCGTTGGTGAGCGGCGAAATGGCCACAAGGAACTCCCGCATTTTCGGGTCACGCTCGTCGCCATACTCGACGCGTCGCAGATCGCGCCGGTAATCCTTGGTGCTCTCCAGAAAAGTGACGAAGTTCGAGATCCCCACAACATCGATACCGCAGCGCAACCGGTCGCTGAAGTGCGTCATCGAGGCCAGTGACATGTACCCGCCATAGGAGCCGCCCGTAACTGCCACACGACTCTTATCCAGGTCGGGCTGTTGGGCGATCCAGTCGAGCAAGGCGCCAATGTCTTTAACGGTGTCTTCACGCTGGTACCCATTGTCAAGCTTCGTGAACGATTTGCCATAGCCTGTCGAGCCGCGCACATTGGGCTCGATGAGCGCGATCCCCATGTCGTTCAAGAAATAGTTGTACCGCCCCTGGAAACCGGGCCGCGCCTGCCCCTCGGGGCCGCCGTGAATGTCGATGAGCACCGGATACGGCGGCTTGAACCTGGCGGGAGGACGCGTCACCAAGGCGGCCAGCAGCCGGGGCTTGCCGTCCACCTGGTCGAACGTCGGATAATGGACCAACTGGGCTTCCGAGAAGGTCTCCGGATTCAGCCCGCCCGTCTCGCTGAAGGTCCAGCGGTCGAGCTTCTTTGAATCGAGGTTGTAGGAATAGACGTCGCTGGGCGACTTGGCGGAATTGAGGTTGAAGGCCAGTTCGTTCCGGCGCAGATGGAACTTCAGGTTGAAGACCTGGCCCTTAGGCAGCTTGGGGGCAGGAAGCTCCCGCCTTGTTTGGGTATCGAGCAGGTGCAGTTCGCTGATACCGTCGGCGTTGACAGTAAAGGCCAGGACCCGCCCGTCCGGCGAAAGCTCGATGTCCTCGACATCCCAGGGAATGTGATCGGTGAGTGAAGTGAATTTCTTTGTGCCGAGGTCATAGTAGAACAGCCGCTGGAACTCCGAGTCGCGGTCGCTCACCAGGTAAATGCCTTTGCCATCCTTCGACCAGAGCGCCGCGCCGTAGGCGACCTTCTCTGTGCCCTTGGGTGTTACCAGCTCCACGTGCCCGCTCGCCACATCGAACACGTGGACGTATGTTTCATTGATGGAGATCTCCTCCATCAGCAACAAGCGTGTGTCATCCGGAGACCAGTCCAGCGGCATCCATTGCCCCTTTAGTTCGGCCACCAACTTCCCCACGGCTAGTTCTTCGGGGTCGAAGGTGTACAGGTCGAAGTCCCGGCCGTTGCGCCGCGTGCTGACATAGGCCGCGAGCGTGCCCTGATGATTGAAGAGCCCCCGCTCGTTCCGCGACTTCCCGTCGGTCAGCAGGCGGTAGCTGCCATCCGCAAGGTCGAAGCGATAGAACTGAAAGAACTCCGAGCCGCCTGTGTCCATACTGAAGATGAAGTAGTTCCTGTCAGTACGCGGGCAGAATCGCGCCCCGCGCACGTAGTCAGGGAAAAAGGTGAGCTGCTGCCGATACGCCCCCGGAGCCGCCACCAGATGCACCTGCGCAGTGTCAGCGAACCGGGTCAGGACGAGCATCGAGCGCTCGGTCGGATGCCAGTCGCTGAAAATGGCCGCGCGCATGTTCAGATATTGGTTCATCCGGGCCCGCAACTCGGCCGGCACTGGCGGGACACCTTGGGCCACAATGCTGGGCGGCATTTCCTGAGCACGCGCCCAGGCCGCCGTCAGCAGGACGGCGAGTATCATCACCTTCCATTGACGCAGGGAAAACATCGTTGTGCCTCCCATCGCACTCTTTGATGTAGTTCGCAGCCCGACCCTCCGGTCCGGGATTTCTGCGGGCAGCTTCGGAGCAAACCAAACGGCCGGCGCGCCTGGGGGGCTGGGCCCGCGGGGCTACGGCGTCAGGCGATAGAGCATGCGGGGAAAAGGAATGGTCTCGCGGACGTGCTCCAGGCCGCAAATCCAGGCGACCACGCGCTCTATGCCCATGCCAAAACCCGCATGCGGGACGGTGCCGTAGCGACGCAGGTCCAGATACCACTCGAAGGCCTGACGCGGCAGCTTCGCTTCCTCGATCCGCTGCAACAGTAAGTCGTAATCGGCCAAGCGCTCACCGCCGCCGATGATTTCGCCGTAGCCCTCAGGCGCCAGCACGTCCACGCACAGCGCCACCTCGGGACGCGCAGGATCAGGGGCCATATAGAACGCCTTCACTTGGCTTGGGTACCGGTGCACGAGCACCGGCTTGTCAAAGCTCTCGGAGAGGATGGTTTCATCTCCTCCGCCGAAGTCGCCGCCCCACTGAATCTCGCTGCCTTTCGCCTGAAGGGTCTTCACCGCGTCGTCGTAACTCAAGCGTGGGAACGGCGTGGTGCACTTCTCCAAGGGGGCGACATTGCGCTCCAACGTAGCAAGTTCCGCACGCCGCCGTTCGAGAACACGCCCGACGACGAACGTGACCAGTTCTTCGGCCAGCACCATGGCATCATCCAGGTGCGCAAAGGCGACCTCAGGCTCAATCATCCAGAACTCGGTCAGGTGCCGGCGGGTCTTGGACTTTTCCGCCCGGAAGGTCGGCCCGAAACAATAGGTCTTGCCCACGGCGGCTGCGGTCGCTTCGTTGTAGAGTTGTCCCGACTGCGTCAGATACGCCTTTTCTTCAAAATAGTTCACCTCGAAAAGCGTCGTCGTGCCCTCGCAGGCGGCAGGTGTGAAGATGGGCGTATCGACCAGTGTGAACCCGCGGTCATCAAAGAAGTCCCGGCAGGCTCTGATGATCTCGTGGCGCACGCCCAGGATGGCCCGCTGCCGCGAGGAACGCAGCCAGAGATGGCGGTGGTCAGCCAGGAACTCGACCCCATGCTCCTTGGGGGTTATCGGGTAGGGGCGGTCCAGCGGGATGAGCTGAACGATTTCCAGGTTCGAGACCTCAAGTTCGTGGCCGCCCGGCGCGCGTTGATCCGCGCGCACCTTGCCCGTGACGCGCACGGAGGATTCCTGCGTCAGGCTGCGTACCCGCTCAAAGACCTCCGGCGCGACAGAGCTCTTCGCCACCACACCCTGAATAATCCCCGACCCATCGCGGAAAAGCGGAAACAGTAACTTCCCGCTCTCGCGCAGGTTGTAGAGCCAGCCCTGGATGAGGACCTCCTGGCCGACAAAGTTTGAAACGTTGCGGATTTCAATGACAGGGGACAAAGCTGTGTTCCTCCAGAAGTTCTAGCGGTGATCGGTGACCGCCGTCACCATACGGCGCGCATCCCGATAGAAGGCATCGGGACAGGCAAAACACCGCTCCAGGCCTCAATGGATGGACTCCATCCTTTCCATGGCTTCGCGGAGCCGCACGAAGTTGGTCACGTCAGCCCCGTAGTGGTGGATTTCGAAGAGAAGCGGGAACTGCGCGCCCGCGGCACGGAAGTCACGGATAGTCTGTTCCCAGTCGATCTCCCCGTCAAACGGCAACAGGTGGTCGTCCTTTTCGTGCCGGTTGTCGTGCACATGGCTGGAAACGACCCGCTCCTTCAGCGTCTGGAACGCCGCCTGGACGCCGCAGGTCATGTGCGCGTGGCCCGTGTCAAAGCAGAACTTCAGGTCCTCCATGCGCGTGTAATGAATGAATTCCAACAGACGCTCCGGCGTGCTCAGCTCGTTGGGGGTATTCTCCAGCAAGACCTGCACACCGCGCTCCTTGGCGAAGATCTTCAGATGTTCGAGCGAAGTGAGGGCCGCGTCGAACTTTGCCAGGTCGTATTCCTCGTTGGTAAGCCCGAGGTGCAGGACGAGATAACGAAAAGGCAGGCGCTCGGCAACCTCCAAGGCGCGTTTGACTTCTTCCATCGAGTCAATCCGCTGCCTTTTCTCCAGGTAGGTGAGGGAGACCGCCGGCCGGCCACTGCGACCCCAATCGAAATCGGCGTAGAGCGGGGCGTGGAGCGAATGTAATTTCACCTCATGGTCCTCAAACCATTGCGCCACGTCCCGGACGTGGTTCGGGTCGTGGTAGTCGAAGTGTTGCCGGGCGGCGAAAATCTCGATCTGCCGAATGCCCGCACCCAGGATCTGATCCAGGATGTGCGAACTCAGCCGGTCGTCCACAAACAGGTGAGTTGAAAGCCCGAAGTCCATCAGTATCCGACCGCCTTTCCATCCCCCCGGGGATCGGCCGCGCCGAATCGCCATCCCGTTTTGGGATCGATCTCTATCGCCTCGCAAGTCCCCATGTGATCTCGAAAGTCGAGCTTGTATCCGAACTCCCGCAACTTCTGAATCGTGTCCGCGGAGAATCCCCAACGTTCCAGGGTCAACTCGTCAGGCGCCCACTGGTGGTGGAAGCGCGGCGCGGTGACGGCCTGGCGGATGTTCATCTCGAACACCAGCACGTTGAGCAGAACCTGAAGCACCGTGTTGATGATGGTCCCTCCCCCGGGCGACCCCAAGATCAGCCGCACCTGTCCATTGTGCAGGACGATGGTGGGGGTCATAGATGAAAGCGGGCGCTTGCGTGGCCCGATGGCGTTTGCCTCGCCCTGTACCAAGCCAAACATGTTAGGCTCGCCGGGCTTGGCGGCGAAGTCGTCCATCTGATTGTTCAGAAGGAATCCGGCCCCTTCGACCGTTACTCCGCTCCCGTAGCTGCCGTTCAAGGTGTAGGTGTTCGCCACCGCATTCCCCTCGGCGTCGACCACAGAGAAATGGGTGGTCTCGGCGGATTCGAATTCCGCCGGCTTCCCGGCCAGGACTGGAGCTACGGCCTTGGCTTGCAGGATTTCCTCGCGGAGTTCAGCAGCGTACTTCCGGCTAATGAGGCCTCGAACCGGCACGGGTACGAAGTCCGCATCGCCCAGGTAGGCAGCGCGATCGGCGTAAGCGCGACGCATCGCCTCTGCAATCCAACGGATGGACTGGAATGAATTGGGCGGCCCCAGGTCCATCGGCTCGAGCACATTGAGCATCTCGAGCAAACCCACGCCGCCCGAACTGGGGGGCGGCACCGCCAGGATCTCGTACCCGCGGAAATTCCCTCGTAACGGCTGCCGTATCTTCGCCTGGTACTCGAGGAGGTCCTCACGCTTGAGAATCCCGCCGTGCTTCTTCACCGTGGCCGCAAGGGCGCGCGCGATGCTGCCCGCGTAGAAAGCCTTTGACCCGCCCACGGCGATCTGCCGGAGCGTCCGGGCCAAATCTGGCTGCCGGAGAAGCTCGCCCGGCTCGTAGAGCCGCCCGTCCCGGAGGAAGATCCGGCGAGTCTCTGAGAACTTCGCAAGCCCCTCCTGGTCCTCGCGAAGGGACTGGCTCAGCCCATAGCTGACCGGGAATCCTTGCTCGGCCAGACGAATGGCGGGCCGCAGCACGCGCGCCCAGCGGAGCTTCCCATATTTCTGATGGGCCAGTGCCAGGCCAGCGACCGTCCCCGGCACGCCGACCGCCAACGGCCCCTCCGTGCTCGCCTTGGGAATCAGCTCGCCTTGCGGGTCGAGGAACATGTTGCGAGTAGCCGTGGCGGGCGCCTCCTCGCGATAGTCCACGACGACGGCTTCCCCGCCCGCCAGACGAATCAGCATGAATCCCCCGCCGCCAATGTTCCCGGCCTGCGGGTAGGTGACCGCCAAGGCAAATCCCACCGCGACCGCGGCATCCACCGCGTTGCCGCCCGCGCGAAGAACCTCCAGACCCGCTTCGGCTGCCAAGGGCTCGCTCGCCACCACCATCCCGTGCTTGGCGGCCACAGGGCTGAAAGCCAACCCGGCCAGCGGCAGAAGCAGCAGGCCGACCAGAAGGGTCAACTTTCTTATTCGGGCGCGATACACCATTCCTCGCTTCCGCTTAGGGACCGACAACCGACGCTGGTTTATGGACATCTGGTTGAGAGCTAAATCTATGGGAAAAGCCGCAGAGCGTCAAGGCGAGAGCCCAATTGTTTTCTTAATAGCTAACCCGGCGATAGGAAGGAATTTGTGAAATAGTCCGTGGGCGGCGCGGACAAGCCGGCGTTTGACATGCCCTGCCAGCAGGGATCGGCCGAGGGGCCAGTGACAAGTGACGAACTAGAACTCGCGAATTTCCAGTTTCCAATTTCAAGTTTCGACCTTCGAGTGCAGCGGGACCACTATCGGGCGCACGAACCTTCCGAGACACAAGAAGCCATCTCGGCGCCACCCGCGATTACCCGCTGTCTTCCTGGCGCCCGGTCGGATACAATAACGGTTACGGAGGCCGAGATGACTCAGGTGCCGTTGGACGACGAGAGGCTGAAAAACCTGTTCAAGACAGCCATACTCGAAGTGTTGGAAGAACGCAAAGACATCCTGCGAGATCTCATCGAGGAGACCATAGAGGATGTCGCCTTGGCTCGCGCTATTGAGGAGGGGCAACGCACGCCAGAGGCCAGCCGAAGTGAAGTCTTTTCCATCCTCGAGGGCGGACATTGAAGGTTCGCTTCAAAGAGAGCTTCGCCAGGGACCTGCGAAACCTAAAGGACAAAGCCCTGCTTGACCGAATCAGGGCGCTGATTGAGAGCGTCGAGAAGGCGGAGAGCCTGGCCGACGTGACCGGTCTTAAGAAGCTGCGGGGCGGCGGGGCGTACTACCGCATCAGGGTTGGGGACTATCGGGTTGGCTTGGCCGTCGAAGAGGATGTGGTGGCCTTCGTCAGAGCACTCCATCGCCGAGAGGTTTACCGCTACTTTCCATAGTCCTTTCTCCTTCCGGCAGCGCATGCCGCATGACACTTGCTGGGGTTTGGTATCTCCCGCGCGATGTGGAACAGCAAGTGTGGGCGACCAAGGCCAATCTCCTGGGTCAGTTCACAGTCAACAGTTGACAGTTTAAAACCGTAAGCTCACGCCTTCAGACCCACATTTCCCCGGCCGCCGCCAAGCCACCTTTGATAAACTGACTGCTTCGCGTTTAGGCTGAATGCTCGGTGCTTATGCGTTGTGCATGCGGCCAGACAGGAATCTGCCACGCTCCAGGAGGGCTCTTTGCGGAAGCGACTCACAATCTATCTGTTGTTGGTGATCACCTCGTGCTTCATTCTCCTGTCCCTTTGGGGCTCCGACGCAACACCCAACCGCTCCGAAGCGCCTCGCCCGCCCAAGCTGGTCGTCGTAATCGTCATCGACCAATTTCGATTTGATTACCTGACGCGCTTTCGGCCCTATTTCGTGGAGCGGGGTTTCAATCTCCTGTTGAGCGGCGCGAACTTCGTCAACTGCCGTTACGATTACGCGATCACCGTCACGGGCCCGGGCCACGCTACCCTCTTCACCGGGGCTTACCCCAACGTCCACGGCATTATCGAGAACGACTGGTATGACCGGTCGTTGGGCCGGGCCGTCAACTGTGTGGAAGACCCGGACGCCAAGTTGGTGCAGACCGCAGAGGGAGCGGGCGAGCAGAGGGGTCCTTCCCCCCGGAACTTGCTGGGCAGTACGCTGGGCGATGAATTGCGCCTCGCCTCGGACTTCCGCTCGAAAGTGATCGCGGTCGCCCTGAAGAATCGAGCCGCAGTCCTCCCGGGGGGCCACACGGCCAACGCCGCTTACTGGTACCAATCAGGCACCGCTCGATTCGTGTCCAGCACGTACTACATGCCGGCGCTTCCGGCCTGGGTGGCCAAGTTCAATCAGGATTCTCCTGCCAAGGATTATTGCGGCAAGGCGTGGCAGGCATTGCCCGAGACGCCCGGCGCGGACGCCCGGGTGTTCTCGCGCTTCGAGCCTCAAACCGGTGAGCTTTGCCCCGACGTCAACTTCATGGGCTGGCTCGACAACACGCCGTTCATTTCCGACCTCGAGCTCAGATTTGCCCGCGAAGCAGTTCGGAACGAGCATCTGGGAGAGGATGCGGCTACTGACCTGCTGACGATTTCCTTGAGCGTGAACGACTCTATTGGGCACGAGTTTGGCCCCTATAGCTTCGAAGCGGCTGACGCTACCCTGCGCACGGATCGTTACCTCGCCGATTTCTTTGCCGACCTGGACCACATGGTGGGATTGGACAATGTCTGGATCGCGCTCTCGGCCGATCACGGAGTGGCCCCCAACCCGAAGTTCGTGAAGGAACACCGTCTGGGCATCGGCAAGTTCCAGGGTGGCATCCGGAACGCGGTCGAAGAAGCCCTTTCCCAGACCTTCGGACACGACCAGTGGACTCTGAGCGTGGGTGTTCCTTACATTTACCTGAACCCGGCTGCTCTGAACAGGCACCAGGTCCCCGCCGAAAAAGCTGAGGCCGAGGCGGCAAGGGCGGCCGCGACCGTCCCGGGAGTCATGGCGGCGTTCACTCGAACCCAGCTTCTGACCGGTGGCGCAGGCTTATCCCCGCTAGGCCGGAAGGCGCTGAACGGTTTCCACAGCCAGAGGAGCGGGGATGTTTTCCTCATCCTCGAGCCCTACGCGGTGCCCGCGAGCACTGACACCGAAGCGACCCACGGCACCCCCTGGAGCTACGACGCCCAAGTTCCGCTGCTGCTCTGGGGCAGCGCCTTCAAGCCGGGGGTTTACGCCGTGCCCTGCCAGCCCATCGATCTGGTCTCGACGCTGGCCGCCGCGCTGGACTTGACCCAACCTTCGGGCGCCCAGGGCAATCCGCTGACTCCGGCCCTCAAGCGGGAGTAGCCAGGGAACAGCGCAGTCTCACGATTCTCACCAGTCCCACTGTTCTCACCCGGCTCAGGCCGCCCAGCTTGGCGATTTACCTACCGACCGGACGGTAGGAAAACGCGACAGTTTGACCTTGACAGGAGATGTGAAATTCTGTAGTCTGCCAAGACACTCCTCCTTCCTACAGGGCAAGCAGAAAGTAGTCGAATTCTGGCTCACGGAGGGGTGAAACATAAGCGGAGGTGGAATGAGGAAACTGGCAATTGGCTGTGTGGTGGCGCTAGTTGTGGCCCTATCGGGGCGCTCAGTGGCCGAACCGCCAGCCTGCGTTGCGACCATGGCGACGGCATCCCCGCGGTCCTCAAACGAGTCCGGTTTAGCCAGTTGGTACGGCGAGGAGCGTCAGGGGAAGCCCACAGCCGATGGCGAAGTATTTGATATGAATGGACTTACTGCCGCTCACCGGGAATTCCCCATGGGAACGAAGGTGAAGGTAACCAACCTTAAGAACCACAGAACTTTGATCCTGCGCATCAACGACCGAGGTCCCGGCATCGTCGGCCGCGTCATCGACGTCTCGATGGCTGCCGCCAAGACCCTCGGCTTCCTGCACTCGGGGGTCGCCCCAGTCGAGCTAGAAGTGGTCAGCCTCCCCAAACTCAGATCCCTGACCGCCGCCCGACGTCCCACGCCAGCGCCCGCCTCGCCCGCCAACTTGTCCCCTCCTGACAGAGGCAACTGACCCGAAGCGGAAAAATGGGCTTCCCAGCCGCCAGTCGCCAGGCACCAGTGTCAGCAGAGCAGCGATGACATTCTGCCCGATTTGGGACGAATTGTCATGGTAGGTAAAAATTACTCAGTGTGGCGTTTTGGGACACTTTTGGGCAAATTCCATTCCCCTTTTGTTCGCCCCTTCGCCTTTCGTAGAGACGTTCCGGCGGGACAGGAAACAGGGGGCAGAGGGCAGGGGTTAGGGGTTAGGGGTTAGGGGTTAGGGATTGGGGGGCAGAAGCAAGTCAACAGTCGGCAGTACGCAGCCAGCGGTCAGCTATCAGCTTTCGGCTCGGAGTTGAAGGGCGGAAGAGGCTGATTCTCATTCATCATTCACAATTCAGCTCGCACCCATCCCCAAGAACGGGATGTATGCGCCACCCGCGGCCTTTAGGCCCTGAGGAAGGGCACGACTTTAGTCGTGCCGAAACAAGGCATCACAATTTTCCTTTCACCGGCTTTAGCCGCTGCGGCTTCAGGGCCTGAAGGCCCAGAATAAGGTCATTTGCACGTCAATCAAGGCACGGATAAATCCGTGCCCTTTCGCACCGGGGCCAAGGCCCGTAGAGCGGGGAGTCGGAGGCGGTTTGCAAGGAAATCGTCACCAGCGGCCCGCGCAAGCTCGCCGCAAGTCACCACTGGGTTGACTGTTGAACGAGGTCGGACAGATCAAGGAATTGGGCAAGTCTCCCATCCAAGCCGCAGACCTGAGTTACGAGGGGTTTGTGGACGTGGACAACTCCGTCGATGCATCTATCGGTCAGAGGCTTCTCGACGCGCGCAGGGTCGTATTCGTTGGTTGCGACGTAGTAGAAGATTTGGGTGTCGGTAAATCGGGCGGCATTCTTGTAAGCACGGCATTCGCTGGTGAGATCGTTGATTCGGTCGTGGCGTATAGACCACTTTGTTGAAATGATTCCTCGGTTTCGGCCCTCCTTGCGCACCAAAATGTCGATGAACGGTTCTCCGGTCCGCGTCGGAAGTTCAACGCCCGGAAAAGCCCTGTCGCCGGAGACCTCCAACTCATAAGTGACGGCCTGCGAACCAAAAAGTTCCAGCGTGTGCTTCACTAACCCTGCGAAGGCACTACCCAGGATATTCTGGCGTTGAAGTCCCGCGTAAGCGGGCAACTTCATGAGCTTATCAACCATCCCCGCGACGGCGCGAGGGTCCACTCCCCACTGTCGCGCCAAGTATTCTTCAACTGCGACAGCTCGCGCTTGCCAAACGCGGAGTTCACCCTTGGCGGATAAACGTTGTGTCAGTCGATTGGCGTCAATGATGTGGGGCAATGCGGTGCGTCCTGGGATTGTGGCAATCGGCTCGTACCAGAGCAATGCTTGGTAGATTCCGGACCAGGCCGAGGGTCCCGCAGGTTGTCCTCCCATGAAAGTGGACGAGTCAAAGATCTGGGTTACGGCGGTGAGCGTTTCTATGCGTGTAGGCATATTATGCCAGGGACTTCAGGTCGCGGGTTTGAAGAACCCTATGATGTATTCTTCGTGCATTCTACTTTCAATTTGTGAGTTGTGATTGCGGCGAAACGCCATGGGAAGCATTCTACGGTTTCGGTCCAGTTTCCTTTGGGCAATATCCACTGTGTCAAAGCCGATTTGTTTTCCGGTGTCGGCAAGGAGTTCATGAGTCTTGATGGTCTGGCCTCGCATTGTCGATGGCCCGACCACGACTATGCAGCAGCGGCCGGGTTCCAGGACCCTGAACATCTCGCACAGTGCGAGGCGCATATCGTCAAAATACTTCGCCAGCACTCGACTCTTCGTGTCATCAACCGCCTTGAGCCTTTCCACAACTCGGCAAACAGAGCCCGGGAGTTCTAACAATTCAAGGCCGCCAGCCTTCTCTGAGCCTATGTAAGTCGACCTCAGCGTGCTAAGGCTTCTTATGTCCTCGCCGAACCACACGAGTGAAAACTTGTGCGCTCGCATGTAATCGATAGCATTCGCGTAAGGGGGTGAAGTCACGATTAGTTGTATCGAATCGTCCTTCAATGGCAGCGGTCCCCTGCTATCACGCCGCTGAATTTCAACATTTTTGCCATTCGAGGGAAGCTGCGACATCAGAGCTGCGGATTTGGCAAGTCGCTGCTCGAAAACTGTGATTGTGTCTTTGTACGGTTTGTTTTCCAGACGATGAGGGCGAGTGTGAGCTAGGTCGTAAGCCAGACTCACTCCGCCTGACTTCGTTATGATGATTGAAGAAAAGACCACCTTGATGAAGTCCTCAAGCTGTTTTGGCAAGTTCTCGTGTTCAATAGCAAGCAGCAGCGCCATGAGTTCTCGCTGTGTCTGTTTTGAGAACCAGTAATCTATGAATTCCATGCTCGCCGGTGAAAAGCGCTCCTTCATGGATGCTTCAAGACGGCTGGCACGATGTAGAAGCTTAACCGTCGAAGAGACTATGCGTTGGCCCCCCCAAGTAGCTTCCAGCAAATCAACTCGATGTGTTTTGACCCTGCAAATCAATAGGGCGAGAGGATCGATATCAAAACCAACTGCCCGCCTGCCACACAAGAAGGCTTCCACAATCGCCGTTCCACTCCCCATCATGGGGTCCATGACGGTCTCGCCTTTCTCAGTGAGCCCCTCGATAAAGACCCGAGGCAATTGTGGCGGAAACTTTGCGGCAAAGGCGTGAAGAGCGTGGCTGGCGTAATTACTCGCGGCTTGATGGAAATCGAGGTCCGTGGAGAGAAGCTTAGCGAGAGTGCGCCGAGCGTTGGTCTGCTGTTTCTTCTCTAGAGTCGCACTGGCCGGCACGTTCATTGTTTGAACCATTCTTAGGATTGGGGCCGGAAAAATCAAGTTGAAAATGCACCACCGCCAAACGCCAATCGATCGGAATCAACGTCACCTATCTCGCCATCAACCTCGTGCAGCGGCGTCTGCGAAGGTTCGGCGACTCATAGCACGGCCGTTTCGGCCGTGGGCTTTGTCAGGCGATGCCCCGTGACGACATGAAATCGCCGGAAGGAGCCGACGGCGAGGACGCCGGCGCCACGGCGAGCAGCGCAGGCGTGTTTCGGAGGTCTGCGCTTGGTCCCTAATTCACTCGGCAATCTCCTGATAGGTTGAAGTCTTCCTGCTGGACGTTCGTCGTGGCAGCGGAGGTTTCCCTATTCGGGCTCAGGGGGCAGGGGCGCCATAGGCTGAATCCTCAGGTTAGCGCAGATTTGCCGCAACAGCTTTTCCGTTCCCTCGTCGAGCGACGCGAACTTCACGCCCGCTTGTTTCTGCTTATTCCAGACGACTTCACCCTGCAACCGTAACGGCTGGCCCTCCCAATCGGTCGAGACCTCACACTTTTGGCCGGCGGCTGGAAGTTGCGACCCTTCGAGGCAGCAGCCAAGGACGGAAAGCGTCACGAGGGCGGCTTTCACCAACTCGCCGGTCGCGAGGTCGGAGAGGCGAGCACGCAACTCACTCACGTAGCGAGGAACGCGACGGCGCTCGCGCGCCGGGGGCGGGGGCGGCGTGGCAGTCGAGGGCGCGGCCGCCGCGCGCGCCGGCGGTCGCGGCACCACGGACTCCGCCAGAGGCCCTACGGCGGCCATTTCTCCCCCGGGAGAGGTTGACGGCGGCTGAACGCGCAGCGTGTCGCAGAGCTCGTTCAAGCGCTTCTGGATGTCCTTGTCTACGGAGAGAAATTTGAGCCCGATGCTACCTTCTGAATCTTTCGAGACAACCTCCCCCTCGATTCCCATCTCCGAGCCGCGCCAGGAAATGTACAACTCACATTTCTTGCCGCTGGTGAGATCTTCCGCGCCCTCGATGGCGCAGCCTTGTGGGCTGATCACGCGAATCGTTACTATTCTCCCCACCATTTCTCCGGACGGGTGCAACCTGCCCGTCATCCCAAATTGGTGTCGGGGAGATTTGCGGTGGTCGCGCATCAAGCGCAAGTGTAGTCGCCCAACTTGCTAAACGCAAGGCGACGAGCAAGGTAGCGCAAAGTTCGGCTGTTTCGAACTCTGCGGTCCTTCCCATCACCAAAGCCGCAGAGTTTCTGAGACGCGAAACTCTTCGCTACCTGGGGTGGGTTCTTGGTTGGAACTAAGAAAAGTCCACGGCATCCCGCACAGCGGGACCGTGCTCGCCTCTAACGCTTTCCACCCTGCAAGGCGCGGATCTTCTGGGCCAGGCTGTCGCGGTGGCCTTCCGTATCTTTGATCAACTGGGTGAGCAAAGCCCGGTACTCCGCATTCCGGGTCTTAACCAAGCCGGAGTACTTCGCATCCAGGAGGGCCTGTTCGATATCGCGCGCGAGGAACAGCATGGTGCCGTGCGTCACGCTCTGGCTGTCCACTTTCCCCACGACGGAAGCCACGTACTTGATGAACGCGGCGCTGGCGGCGGACTTGAAGGAGGGATTCAGCTCGAACGCACTGGGATTGCTCTTCACCAAGTCCGCCATCTCCTTCATGTATTGAGCGTGGAGCTTTTCGTCGCGCGAGAGTTTCTGCCAGAGGTCTTTCCCTTCCGGCCAGGCCTGGGCGCATTTCCCATAGAGCTGGGAAAGCGCGAGCTCGAGCTCTCGCATGCCGTCCAGAATGTTCAGCAGACGCTGCAGGGGTGGGCTCATGGCATGGCACCTTGTGGCGGAAACATTATCAGAGCGACCCTGATCGGTCGCGGCCCCAACGGACTGGCACTATTCTCGCACAAGATCAGGCTCAAGAAAAAAGTATGTGCGGCTGGCGTTGGCGCAAAAACCTCGGGCGGGCCCGGAGGGGCGGCAAGAAGCTAGCGGGAAGCGACGGCGGGAGAGTCCGGCTGGAGGAGGAAGTTGCGAACCGAGCCGCCTACGCCCACCCCGATGTGTACGATGGAAATCCAGCGCTCTATCTTGTGGTGACCGCTGCGATGGAACAGGTAGGCGACGCCGATGGACGCGAACGCGGCTGCCGCTTCGGTGCCCGCGAAGAGCGGCTTGTTATCCACGATGCGGTTGGACAGGAGACGCTCGTTGAGTCCCCTGGCCCGGAAGTCCTGCGAGGAAGCATAGTCGAGAGCGCGGGCCCCGCCTACGCCGGCAAAAAGCCAAGCGTTGCGCCGGTCCCAGAAGGTGTGCTTGGGTCCCTCGATGCGGGCGCGGGCCTGAGCGGGTGGAGGCGTTGCGGTCCCTGGCGACGGAGCCGCCGGCCGCTCTTGCGCCGGCAAAGACGAGGCCAGGAAAAGCAGAATCGACAGCAGGCAGAAATAGGGCCTCCGTCTTTTTCGCATCTCGGTGATTGCAGCAGGGGCGCGGCGCGCCGTGCCCCTGCCAGGTAAGCTCAGAAGAGGAATCCCCCGCTACAGCAGCTTGGCGAGCAGGTCGAGGATCTTTTGAATGCCCTCGTAAGGATCGCCCCCGCCGCCGAACTCCGCTGAATAAACGCCCTTGAAGCCGGCCTGCTTGGAAATCGCAATGCAGCGGCGCAAATCAAATCCCGTCTCCTCACCTTGGGCGTTGAACGCCAGCCCGCGCACGTGGCAGACGGTGTGGGCGTAAGGGAACATCAACTCCAGGCCCGCGTAGCGCTCCGCCTCGGGGAAATTGCCGAAGTCGGGCAGCGTCCCCACCCAGTCCGGGCCGGCGCCTTTGACGATGGCTACGATGTTCTCGGCCTTGCCGGCCACGTTGCCGTGGTTTTCGATGAGCACTTTGACGCCCTTCGATCTTCCGTACTCGCCGAGTTCCTTGTAGGCCGCGGTGGGCCGGCTCAGGTCCGTCATCTTCACGGTGCCGCCAGGATTGGGCCGAATGGCCAGCGCGCCGATTTCCGCGGCGATGTCGATCCACTTCTTGCGCTCCGCGATTTCCTGGCGCCACGGCACGTCGTTGGGATCGCAGAGTCCCACCCCGCGCCAGTCCGCGTCGTAGTCCACCGGCATGTTGACCACGCGCCCGTGAACCTTCGCCACCGCCGCCTTGAGATCCTTCAGGTAGGCAGGCGCGGTGGATTCAAAGTGGGTATTACACAGCTCAAAGTTATGGACTTTGTATTTGTCCACGATGAGTCCGGGATACTCGCGCAGGTCGAGCATCTTGCCCGTCCCCTTGAAGTCTTTGTCCCGCGTTTTCGGAAAATAATTGTGCAAGCTCCACGAGCAGACGCCCAGACGCTGAGCTTTTTCCGCGTCCGTCAACGTTCCGCCTCGCGCGGCCCAGCCGAGCTTGCGAACCACTCCCGCCGCCAGCGCGCCGGAAGCCGTCGTCTCCAGGAACTTTCGTCGATCCATGGAAATCTCCCTTCGGCAAAACCGGAAGGGCGACCTGACAGGTCGCCCCCACCCCAAGCGGGAGCAAACTCCCGCACTCCATAGAAAAGTGGCGGGATGAACCCGCCGCTACAAATACTTCAGCAACTCGTCGAGGGTTTTCTGCACGCCCTCGTAAGGATCGCCGGGGCCTTCGAACTCGATGGAATAGATGCCCTTGAATCCGGCCTGCTTCGCGGTCTGCATGGCCTTCGGAAAGTCGTACTTGGTTTCCTTACCGCTGGCGTCGAATTCGAGCCCCTTGGCGTGAGCCACGATTCTCGCGTAAGGCAGCAACAACTTCAGCCCGCGCTCGCGCGTTGGTTCGTCGGGGAAGTTGGCGAAATCGGGCAGCGCGCCGAAGAAGCTGTTCTTGACTCCCTTGAAAACATTCACCAGCTCTTCCGGATGCTCCGAACCCACGCCGCCGTGGTTCTCGACGATCACGTGCACGCCCTTGGATCGGCCGTAGGCGGCCAGGGCCCGGTAGGACTCGATGGTGGGCGCGAGATTCTGCGGATTCATCTTGCCCGGATCGCAGCGCACCGCCCGGGAGCCGATGGTGGCGGCGATGTCGATCCATTTCTTCCCGCCGTGGACGGCGTTCTCGCGGATCTTTTGGTCGGTATCAGAGAGGCCGCCGCCGGTCCAAAGCTCCTCGATGTCCACGGGCATGTTAACCACATAGGAATGGGCCTTCGCCAGGCGGTCCTTCAGGTCCTGGAGGTAGCTGGGCTCCACGGAGGTGAAATGCGGCGCGCAGAATTCCATGCAGTGGACGTGGTAGCGGTCCGCAATCATCTCCGGAAAATCCAGGAGCTCAAGCATCTTCCCGGGCAGCTTGAAATCCTCGTCGCGGGTGCGCTGGAAATAGTTGTGGAGGCTCCAGGTGGAAACGGCGATGCGCGCCAGTTTGCCGGCCGCTCCGGCGGGCGAGCCTTGCCCTGGCGCCGCCCATACCTTAGCCACGCTTCCGGCCAGGCCCGAGGCGGCCACGCCGGTGGTGATGCGAGTCAGAAAATCTCGACGCTTCATTCGCTTCTCCTCTCTACGCGAGGGCCCAGGGACGGCCCCCACTGGAACGGGCGGTATTATACCGCTACTCGACGTTGATCCCGCGCAGGAAGCTGGCGTTCTCCTCGGGTAGTGACACATTGATGAACATGCCCGAGCCGAGCTCAAAGCCCGCCATTTTGGTAAGGCGCGGAATGATGCTGACGTACCAGTGGTAATACTTCACGCCGCAATACTCGGTGGGCGCGGTACGGATGACGTAATTGTAGTCCGGATCGGAAAGGCCGTGGTAAAGCTTGGCCAGCGTCCGGCGCAGATTGCGCGCCAAGTCCGCGGCCTCTGCGCCATTCATCTCCGCGAAACACGCCATGTGCCGGCGCGGCATGATGAGGATGGAAAAGGGCGAGAGGCAGGCAAAGGGGATGTACGAAACAAAGTGCTCGGTTTCCAGCACTACCCGCACGCCTTCCTTCAATTCCTGGTCCAAGACCCGGCAGAAGATGCATTCGCCAAACTCGTCGAAGTGGTTCAGGGCATTGAACAGCCGGTCGCGGAGCTGCGTGGTGATGACGGGTGTGGCGATCATCTGGGAATGCGGATGCTCCAGCGACGTCCCGGCCGCCTCGCCGTGGTTCTTGAAAATCGTCACCTGCTCGATGCGCGAGTCGCAGGAGGCAAACTTGAAGCGGTTGAGATAAGCCTGAATGATGAGCTCCACCTCGCGGTCCTGGAGCAGCGCGGTGGTTTTGCTGTGGTCCGGCGTCTCGACAATCACTTCGTGGATGCCGACGCCCGTCACGGTGCGGCGAATCCCCACAATCGAGCGCCGCCGCTCGCCTTCGTAAGAGAGGGCGGCGAACTTGTTGGGCGTCACCCGCACCTGCCAGCTATGGTCGTCGGGAATCACGTAGGTCTGGGGAGGAGTCAGCTTTTCATTGCCGGGGCAGAAGGGGCAGTTGGCCACAAACGCGGGGAGCGGCTTCTTCTCAACCTTCCTGACAAACTGGTCGGGCCGCTTGGCGCGTTCGGTAGCAATGATGACCCATTCACGCGTCAGGAGGTTGTATCGGAGTTCGGGCATGGGCGCCTTCCTGGTGTCAAGATGAATTCGATACTGCGAAGGACTGCGTCACGTCGGCTGCAACTGCACGAAGTTTGTGATTTCCAAAAGAGAGCGCATTCTATACCATTCGAGACTTCAATGGTACTCGCGCGAGGCTCGCGGCGCGCCCGCGCGGCAACGACCTTTTGACCCTCCCGCGCCGCAACCAGGCTGGGACGAGAGCGAGGCGCGATGTCCAAAAAGCATCGGGAAGCCGTTCGGAAACAGTTCGCGAAAACGGTGGAAGCGTTCTCGAAGTACGCCGTGCGCGACACGCCGGAAGTGTTGGCCGAGAAGGTCGAGTTCGCGAAACCGCAGCCCACGGATTTCGCGCTCGACGTGGCCTGCGGGTCCGGGGCGTTCGTGCTGGCACTGGCGACGCGCGTGCGCTTCGCGCGCGGGATTGACCTGACGGAAGAAATGCTCCGGCAGGCCCGCGCGTTTCAGCTCGAGCGGCAAATCGCCAACGTCTGCTTCGACTGCGGCGAGGCCGAGCAACTGCCCTACCCTGATGCCACGTTCGACCTGGTCACCTGCCAGTGCTCCCTCCACCACATGCCGAAGCCGCAGTTGGCCCTCAAGGAAATGGTCCGCGTGATGAAGCCGGAAGGGCGGCTGGTGGTCATTGACGCGCTGGCGCCGGAAAGCGACGCGAAGTTTGAGCTGCACAACCGCATCGAGACCGCCCGCGACCATTCGCACGTCGAGTCGCTGCGCCTGACCACCTTCCTCGCGATGTTTGAAACACACGGACTCGAAATCCTCCGCCAGACCATGAAGCGCCGCCCGCGATCCTTTAATCACTGGATGCTGCGCGCCGGCCTCGAACCCCGCCACAAACGCTATCAGGAAACCCGGAAGCTCCTGGAAGAATCCCTCCCCGGCGACCGGGCCGGGTTCTGACATCCTCATCGTGCACAATGAGGGGCTGTTTCTGCTGTCGAAGAGCGAGGATTCAGGATCAGGGATCTAGGATTCAGTCCCGGCGTGGCATCGACCCGCTCGGCATGGTGCGAAGAATGCGCGTGGCCGCACGGCGCGCTGCTACTGACTCCTGACTTCTGACTCCTGACTCCTTCCCCCAAACGGCCATTCGCCTCTCAGCCGCGCCCGAACGAAGAAGGCAACCGTTCCCACGAAGAACACGGCCAGGGCAAGAATCAAGGACCGGGGCTTCGACGTGCCCAGGATGTAAAGCCAGCCGAGGATGATGGCAATTCCGGGCAG